>WFND01000116.1 GCA_015484575.1 Helicobacteraceae bacterium | reverse complement strand
CAATATATACAGAGGTGATCTAAATAATACACACTTTTCCAAAGTTATGAGAGATACTTTTAGCTCTAAAAAATTGCAGATAAGTCAATTTAAACCGTATAAACCGTCAAATAATGAAAAAGCTGGATTTATAACCTCTGCTGTGCTTGATGAAAATTTAGATGTTGAACTATCTATGGCTCTGCAAATTCCGTTTGAATCTATGACAGAGATAATGAGTGCCGGGTTATCAAAAGAGTTTAAGACACACTCTTTTTTGGTTGATGATGATTTTAAAGTTTTAGTTGATTCTGACAATAATATAAAAAAGCATAACAGTGATAGAATATTTTTGGAAAATATAAAAAAAGTTATCAAAGATAATAAAAAAGGTGTTTTGACAGATGCAGATGATAAATATATCTATATGCAAAACAGTGTTAAAATTCAAGGTTTTACCTGGCATATATTTGTTGAGATACCTTATGAGCAGATAGATAATCGTATATTTTGGGTAACGTTAAGGATTTCAGTATCTATTTTGATAGTCATACTAATATCTCTGTTTTTTCTATGGCGTTTTACAAAAAGCAATAAAACCCATGCTCTTGAGCTTGAAAAATTAGCCTATAATGATATATTGACATCTTTGCCAAACAGAAGTTTTTTCTTAAATCATCTTGAACATTCAATAAGCCGTTCAAAGAGAGATGTGAGCAAATTGGCGGTACTTTTTGTAGATTTAGACCACTTTAAATATATAAATGACAGTTATGGACATGCGAGTGGAGATAATGTCTTGATTGAAGTTTCCAAGCGTTTAAGAGAGAGTGTAAGAAGAGATGATTTTGTAGCAAGAATAGGTGGAGATGAGTTTGTTATACTTCTATCTGATATAAAAAATTATATGGATATAGAGTTTATTGCCCAAAAGATAAACGCAACACTCTCTAAGCCTATAAAAGATGATTTTGAACATGTTTATCATATAGGGTGCAGTATAGGTATAAGTATCTATCCTGATGACTCTGAAGTGGCAGAGAAGTTGATTGCATTTTCTGATACGGCGATGTATAAAGCAAAACAGAGTGGCAGAAATCAACACGCCTTTTACAAATCAGATATAACAACTAAAGCAAGAGAGAAGATAACACTTTTAAATGACTTGACCAAGGCTATTGAAGAGGACGAATTTGTTGTATATTATCAACCGCAGATAGACCCTAAAACTTCTGAATTAGTCTCTGCAGAAGCTCTTGTTCGTTGGCAACATCCCACAAAAGGGCTTATGTTTCCGGATAGCTTTATCTTGGCAGCTGAAGAGAGTCGAAAAATTATCGATATCGGTTATATAGTTTTAAAAAAAGCGTGTGAAGATTTTTTATATCTCTCTTCCAAAGGAGTTTATCTGGAGCATATAGCTGTAAATATCTCATCTAAACAGCTTTTTTCAAAAGATTTTAGTTCAACGGTTATAAATCTGCTAAAATCTATCAATTTCAATCCTAAACATTTAGAGTTAGAGATAACAGAGACAAGCATGATTGAAAATATCGATGAAACCGTAATGATTATTGAGGAGCTAAACAGTTACGGTATTCGTTTTAGTATAGATGATTTTGGAACAGGATTTTCATCGTTAGAGTATCTAAAACGATTAAAAGTCGATACTTTAAAAATTGATAGAGCTTTTGTGATAGAGCTGCCTGATGACAAAGAGGATATTGCTATCGTAAATGCAGTTATATATATGGCGTATGAGTTTGGTTTTAATGTTGTTGCAGAAGGTGTTGAGACAAAACAGCAGTTGGATTTTTTAACTAAACTGACAAATAATCTTTTGATACAGGGTTACTACTACTCTAAGCCAATTTCAAAAGAAGATTTTATCTTAAAATATAGTGAAACATCTTGAACAGTGAAGATTATTTTATCTCTTGCATGAGCGGACATAGTAATAAAATAGGTGATGACGGTGCTATAATAGGAGAATACATATATACAAAAGATGCCTTTTTTGAAGATGTGCATTTTAAAAGGTCATGGCTGACTCCTTATCAGATAGCTTATAAAGCTATGATGGTAAATATATCTGACGCTGTAGCCATGAATGCAGAGGCGAAATATGCACTGCTTAGTGTTGCTATGCCAAAAAGTATGTCAAAAGAGGATATGAGAGAGTTGGCTCGTGGTTTTCAAGATAGTGCATCCTCTTTTAATGTGGAGATAATAGGCGGAGACACCATAGCAAATAAAAAGCTTGATATTACCATAACAGTCATATCAAAATCAAAAAAACCACTGCTTAGAACAGGTATAAAGAGTGCTGATTTAGTTGCTTTTACAGGTGTTTTGGGAGAGTCTAAACGAGATTTATCACGTCTTTTAAATGGTGCGACACTGCATCACAAGAGCCGTTTTATATCTTTACATGTAAGAGATAAATTTATCTATAAGACAAGAGATTTTTTAAGAGCAGGGATGGATATATCTGATGGACTTTTTTCTGATTTGCAGAAGTTATCAAAACTAAACAGATGTACTTTTGTGTTTAATCAAAAGATATTGAAGCAGATAGGTTGTAGCGGGGAAGAGTATGAGATGCTTGTGGTATTTGACAGACGAAAACGTAAAGCTCTTATAAGAAGAGCCGAGAGTTTACATGTAAAGCTAAATATATTTGCTAGTGTAAAACGAGGTAAATTCAAAAACAGATGTAAAGCACATCATTTTTAAGGTAGTTAATGGACAGAGTATATTTTTTAGATCATACACCGATAAATTTTCATTTTAAACAATCTCCTAGAGATTTTGTTGTTGAAGAGATACCTCTGTATGAGTTTAGCGGTGAGGGTGAACACTTAATCTTACATGTAAGAAAAAAAGATTTAAGCACATGGGATATGATAAGTGAAATAGCTTCATTTTTAGGTATCAAACAGCGTGATATAGGTTATGCAGGATTAAAAGATAAAAATGCGATGACAAAACAGTATATCTCTATTATGAAGATACATGAAGATAAATTGGTTAATTTCTCACATGATAAGATTAAGATATTGGATCGTTTTTATCATAATAACAAGATAAAAATAGGGCATCTAAAAGCAAACCGTTTTTTTATACGTCTAAAAAAAGTGACTCCTGTGGCTGCGACAAAGATAGCACAGGCGGTTGAAAAGATTAAACTTTATGGTATGGCTAACTATTTTGGTTATCAGCGTTTTGGTATAGATGGGGATAACTACATAAAAGGCAGAGAGATTGTTGAAAATAGATATAAAGAGAGAAATGTTAAATTAAAAAAGATGTATATCAACGCCTATCAGAGCCATCTTTTCAATATGTGGTTAAGTCGCCGTATAGAGATTAGCAGATTGATAAGCAGTTTTAAATCTTCAGAGTTGAGTGATATGTTAAATATTCCTCTTAGAGATATAGATGAGATGAAAAAACAGGCTCATCCTTTTAAGCTTATTGAGGGTGATATTATGATGCACTATCCTTATGGAAGACTCTTTGAGCTAGAGTATGAAGAAGATGAGATAGAGCGTTTTAATGCTCGTCAAATATCTCCAACAGGCATACTTAGCGGTAAGAGAGTAAAAACATCTCAAGCACAAGCAAGAGTTATAGAAAAAGAGTATGATATAAAGATGAATGAAGATGGTGCAAGACGTTACGCTTGGGTATTTGTTGAAGATATGGAAGCAAACTATAAAGAGCAGGAGGCGTGGATGGAGTTGCACTTTACACTTCCAAAAGGCTCTTATGCAACTGTGCTTATACAAGAGATAGCAAAAAGAGAACTTAAGGAGTCAAAATGAATCATTTTACAAATATAATATCACAAGGTTTTGGCAGATTTGCTTCAAAAGAGTTTCCAACAGCTTTTCAGAAGATAATAAACAGAAGTTATGTAAAACTTATGAAGTTGGATATGAGTGAATTTGAAGATACGGATAGTTTTTCGAGCTTAAATGCTCTTTTTACACGTCATCTTAAAGTACCAAGAAAATTTTCTAAAGATTTACATGTAATGATATCTCCATGTGATGCCTTAATCTCTGAATGTGGGAAGATAGATGAGAGATTGGCTATGCAGATTAAGGGTATGAGCTATGATGTAGATGCTCTATTGACAGATAACATATCAGATGAGTCAAGAGCTGCGATACATGATGGAGATTACTGCAACTGGTACCTCTCTCCCAAAGATTACCATCGCTATCATATGCCTGTAGATTGTCAAGTTTTAAAAGCTGTGTATATTCCGGGCAAACTATATCCCGTAAATATGCCGGCACTAAATAATATAGCATCACTTTTTGTAGAGAATGAACGTGTAATTTTGGAGTGTGTAACTAATGATAAACGTTTTTACATGGTTATGGTGGGTGCTTTAAATGTAGGAAAGATGCAGATAACTTTTGCTCCGCAAATTCAGACAAATGCTTCTGTAAATGAGTCTCAAGTGTATGATTTTAAAGACTTACATGTAAATAAAGGTGATGATTTTGGCTGTTTCGAGATGGGTTCAACTATTGTGATATTATCGGAAAAAGGACTCTTTGATTATAATATACAAGTGGGTAAAAGTGTTAAATTTACCCAAAATATTGCCAAAATCAGCGATGGATAATATCAAGTTTGACTAAAAGATTACCGTTTTGTTCAAATATCTCTAAATCTGTATCTATTGGATTTTTACCCTTATGCAAAATACCTTCAACGGAGTGAAAAACGTGTGCAAATTTTTGAAACATAGGAGCTATAACATAGTCTATATGTCCACGTTTCATGATATTTGCCAGAGTATCAATCGCACAGTAGTAGAGACTTTTGTTTATGGAACGCTGTATTATATATTTTCTCATTAAGTTTATATTTTTTAGTAAAATCTCTCTCTCTTGAGAATTAAGTAGAGTATTGTTTTTGGCATGTTGTATCTGATTATCAACATATTTTTCTGCAGACATCTTTGTATCGGTATATATCTGCTCCATATCTTCACAATAGTTTTTTAACTCATCAACCAACTCATTATCGCTTAAACGGCGAGTCTCTGCGTTGTAGTTGTACATCTTATCTTCTATATATTCATGATCGAGTGCTTTTAAGAGCTGAACGACGATATTTAGATATACATATTTATCCTCTTTGTTTTTATCAAATACTATACCGGTATGTGAGATAATCGCCTTTGGACCAACAAATTTAATCTTCATAATAAACTCCTAAAATTTTTCTTTAATATCTAAAAAAAGACCTACATTGTCTGAAAAAAGATCTACTATTTCAGGGTCAAAGTGTGTACCTCTTTTTGAACGCATAAATGAAAATACATCATCAAGTTTCCATGCATCTTTGTAAGCTCTTTTGTGAGACAAGGCATCAAAAACATCTGCAAAGGCAACAATTCTGCCTAAAATATGTATATCTTTACCTTTTAAGCCACGTGGGTAACCACTACCGTCCCATTTCTCATGGTGATAATATGCTATTGTTGCCGCTATATCAAAAAGAGGAAGTTTTGGACTCTTTAGTATATCAAAACCAGATTGAGCATGTAATTTCATTATCTCAAATTCACTATCATCTAGTTTTGCACTTTTATTTAGTATATTGTCCGGTATGGTTACTTTGCCTATATCGTGTAGTGCAGAGGCAAGTCTTATCAATTCAGCATGATGAGTGTCAAATCCAAGCAGTAGAGCAATAAGTTTTGAGTACTCTGATACACGCCTTACATGTAAGCCTGTCTCTTCAGAGTGTTTGTCTGCTAAAGTACCCATCATAAATACAAGCTCTTTTTGAATATTTTCTACCTCTTGGTCTTGATAAAATTTTAAACTTAGATGAGTTTTTATACGGGCTAATAGTTCAGATTTGTTAAATGGTTTTGTAATATAATCAACTCCACCGACTTCAAAGCCTTTTTCAACTCCTTTTATGTCGCTGACAGCTGTTAAAAAGATAATCGGTATCTTAGAAATATCGGTCTTACTTTTTTTAATCGCACTACAGACTTGATAACCATCAATTTTAGGCATCATAATATCTAATAATATAAGATCAACAGCGGAGTCGTTTTGTAAAAATTTTAACGCTTCAGAGCCATCTTTGACAAGCGTAGTTTTATATCCCTGTTTACCTAAAACATTTTCAAGAAGTTTAAGATTGGTCAGAGTGTCATCAACACATAATATGTGAAAAGTACTTTTTTTTAAGTCAGTCATTTTAGTAATTTATACATTAAACCTAAAGTGCATTACATCACCGTCTTGAACTATATAGTCTTTACCCTCAAGACGCATTTTACCTGCCTCTTTTGATCCGCTTTCTCCGCCATTTGCTATAAAATCTTCATAAGCTATCACTTCAGCTCTGATGAAACCTTTTTCAAAATCATTATGAATTACTGCGGCTGCTTTTGGTGCGGCAGTGTTTTTTCTGATAGTCCACGATCTCACCTCTTTAACACCGGCAGTAAAGTAACTCATAAGACCTAGTTTATCGAAACCTTTGTGTATAATCTGATTTAATCCAGACTCTTCAACCCCTAGTTCATTTAAAAAATCTTCTCTCTCATCATCATCAAGTCCGACTAACTCCTCTTCTATCTTTGCACAGAGTTTTATAACTTCACAATTTTGAGCTTTAGCGTGAGCAACAAGAGCCTCTACATGTTCATTATCTACAGCTGACACGTCATCATCTTCATTTGTAAGACCATCTTCATCAACGTTTGCACCGTACATCATCTCTTTGGATGTTAAAAGACGTAAGTCGCGATTTAGCTCTTTAAACATATCATCATCTATCTTTTTAAACGAACGAGCAAGGTTTCCATCTGCTAGATGCTCTGCAAGTTCATTCGCAAATTCAACCAATGCAGCAGCTTTTTTGTCTGCTTTTGCCTGTTTTTTTAGACGCTCTATTCTATTTTGAAGCACTTCAATATCAGCTAAAATAAGCTCTGTTTCGATGATTTCAATATCACGAATCGGATCAATAGAACCCTCTGTATGAACAATATTTTCATCTTCAAAACATCTCACTATCTGCAATATAACTTCTGTTTCTCGTATATTTGACAGAAACTTATTTCCTAGTCCTTCACCTTTACTAGCACCTTTAACAAGTCCGGCAATATCAACAAAATCCAGTGTAGAGTACTGAATACGTTCAGGATTTACAATCTTTGCCAACTCCTCAAGACGTCTATCTGGAACAGGAACTACCGCTTTGTTTGGTTCAATAGTACAAAATGGATAGTTTGCAGCTTCTGCATTTTGTGCTTTTGTCAGTGCATTGAAAGTTGTTGATTTTCCTACATTTGGTAAGCCTACTAGACCTATTGCTAATCCCATTTTTTCTCCGATATATAATTACGTATAAGTTTATTAATAATTGCAATTATACTTAAAAAGTATTAAAATTTGGTTTTAAGACTGATTTTAACGAAGTGGCAGTAGTATCTATTTAACTTTTTTTCTAAATAGATGATACTTCTCATCTTCAAGAAGAGTTTGTGTGTAGTCTATATCTGCTTTTGTATATTTTACCCACATTCCTGATGGAAGTCTAACCTCTAAGTTCCCATTTTCACGATGTTTGATGATTTTTTTAATAGTGAGTATCTTTTTGGCAGGTGAAAAATCTGCTTTGCTCATATCGACATCATTTCTGTAAAATAGTGTCTGTGATTTAAAATTTCCCCATCCCGGTATTCCATCTTCCGTGTATGGAACTTCATACCCATTTTTAAAAGTTACCATAAGTTTATAGTGACTATTTTCAAAAACTTCACTAATTTTTCCACGACCAAATACAAGTCCATAGACTTTTTCACCCTCTTTTGCTTTTTTGAAATAACTCATAGAAATCCTCTGTTATTGAATAGTGTAACCGACCCCACGAACGGTTTTGATGTAATCCTTGCTCTTATCGGGGTCTATTTTCTCTTTTAGGCGATTTAATGCAACATTTACCGTTCTGCCTTGATATCCGGCTCCTTTACCCCAGACATTTTTTAGTAAAAAATCACGTTTTAGTACATTTCCTTGATGTATTATAAGTGTATGAAGCAGATCAAATTCTAGTTTGGTTAACTCTACTTCTCTATTTTCAATAATGACAATACGTGAATTTAAATCAAGATGAATATCTCTAAATGTTACATTGTTTGCTTGGCTGTTTTTCTTGGTGCGTCTTAATATCGCCTCTATCCGTAGCATAAGTTCGGTCATTTCAAACGGTTTTGTTACATAATCATCACCACCCCTTAAAAATCCCTCTCTTACATGATACTTGCTGTCTTTTGCAGATAGATAGATTACAGGAATATCCATTCCATCTTTTTCACGTAGCATAGATATAAATTCACTACCTTCTATATCCGGTAAATTTCTATCCATAAGTATTAAATCTATAATCTCTTCATTAATAACTTTTTTAACATTTTTAGTGCTTAAAAATCCTAATGTTTCATAGCCTTCTTTGCTTAGACGATACTCCAACAGTTCGATTAGATCTTTGTCATCTTCTACAATTAATATTTGTGCTTTCATTTAGTTACATCTCTATATATTGGTTGTGTAATCGTAAAACAATTACATCTCCATAAGGTTACATAACAGATATATTTTGTTACCAATATGTAACCTTTAATAGAACTCACTACTATTGCTGTAATGAATCTATCAATGAATTTTTAGG
>WFND01000115.1 GCA_015484575.1 Helicobacteraceae bacterium | reverse complement strand
CTATCTTCTCTTGCAAAAAAAGCTCTGCAATCTCTTTTAAAAGATTCTCTTCACAAGCTAGATATACACGTTTTTTTCCACCATTACTCATGGATACATCAATATAAGCAATAAACGTTCTCATTTTAGGATGTTGTGCTATTTTTTCAAAAGATGACTGAAGTTGATGTGTAGAAAAATTTTCCGCAGCTGTTTCAATATAGTTAATCACACTAACTCCTTTAAAGTCAGTTATTATATGCAAAAGCTTTTAAATTTTTAATTAATGATGCTTTTTTCAAGCCCTATATCAGTATAATTGCAAAAAATATAGGATATTTGTGTTTGAATTAATTTTATTGGGTCTTGGTGTAGGTACGCTCTCTGGTTTTTTTGGAATAGGAGGGGGGACGATTCTTATACCTTTTTTGCTGATACTTGGATATGATATGAAATCTGCCATAGGTATATCTGTTGTTCAGATGACCTTTAGCTCCATTTTCGGCTCATATATTAACAATAAAAAAGGGACGCTAAACAGCTCTATCGTTTTTGCTCTAGGTATAGGTGGTTTTACGGGAGCCATCTCAAGCTCTTTTATCATTGCACATCTCGATGAGAAGATATTAGAGTGGACATTTTTTGTATTTGTTCTGTTTGCACTAAGCAGAATGTATTTTAAAGTCATAGAAGATAGACAGAGCAGGGTTGTTCATCCTGTTATCTTGTTTTTTATAGGTGCGGTTGTGGGAATGTTTGCTATATCCATAGGAGTAGGAGGCTCCATCCTTTTAACTCCCATATTGGTCGGCTTCTTACATGTAAGGCTTAAAGAGGCTATATCGGCAGGTCTGTTTTTTGTCGCTTTTTCCTCCGTTTCTGGTTTGATAGGACTAAGTTTAAACGGTCATATCGACTATTATCACGGTATTATGATAGGTTCGGCATCACTCTTGGGTGTATATATGGGTATCTGGTTAAAAGATAAGACAAAAGATACACTTCAAAAGCATCTATTAGTGCTTTTTTATGCGATAATAGCGATGTATTTATTTTATAGATTAGTAGTAGGAAGTTAATGAATGAATAAACAGTTGATAAAAATTACCGGTGCAAGAGAGAATAATCTAAAAAATATCTCACTAGAAATCCCAAAAAACAAGCTTGTCGTCTGTACAGGTTTAAGTGGTAGCGGTAAATCAACTCTCGCTTTTGATACGCTCTATGCTGAAGGTCAACGCCGTTATATTGAGTCGCTCTCTAGTTATGCCAGACAGTTTTTAGATCGCATAGGAAAGCCTGATGTAGATAAGATAGACGGTTTGACACCGGCCATAGCTATCGATCAAAAGACAACATCTAAAAATCCACGTTCCACCGTAGGAACAATTACGGAAATATATGACTATTTTCGTCTTCTTTATGCTCGTGTTGGCGTTCAGCACTGCCATCAATGCGGTAAAAAAATTTCAAAGATGAGTGCTTCAGATATTATCAATCAGGTGAAAAAACTTCCGGTAGGTTCAAAAGTTGTTATCTTAGCACCTCTTATCAGAGAGAAGAAGGGATCATTTTCCGATATGCTAGAGTCGCTTGTACATAAAGGCTATGTACGTGCAATGATAGATGGTGTAATGGTTCGCCTTGATGAAGAGATAGAGCTGTCTAAAACTAAGAAGCACACTATTAAAGTCGTTATAGATAGAGTAGTTATAAAAGATGACAATCAAGATAGAATAGCCCAAGATGTTGAAAAGGCGTTAAAGCAGAGTTATGGAGAGGTGGAGCTTGAGATATTAAATCATGAAGAGGTTGGTATAAAAGATAAATTAATTCATTACAGTGAGCATAACGCATGTTTTGATTGTAAAATAAGTTTTGAGCCTTTAGAACCTCTTAGCTTCTCTTTTAACTCTCCAAAAGGTGCATGTAGTGAGTGTGATGGTCTAGGAATTCGCTATGCACTAGACAATGATAAGATTATAGATAGTGATTTATGTATAGAAAAGGGTGCTATTAAAATTGTTTACGGATTTAACAAAGGATACTATTTTACATTTTTAAAAGGTTTCTGTTTAGCTAATGACATCAGTATAACCAAGCCTTTTAGTGAGCTTGAAGTACATCAACAAAAGGCTATTATGCACGGTAGTGTAGGCGAGGTTGAATTTAAATGGAAAAATCATCCTATAAAACGAATCTGGCCGGGAATTATAAAAATAGCTTACGATATGTTTAAAGATGAGAAAGAGTTGGCGGATTATATGAGTGAAAAGCCGTGTGATGTGTGTGATTCTAACCGTCTTAAACGAGAGAGTTTGGCTGTACATGTAAGTGATAAAAAAATATCAGACATAATACGTATGCCTATAGAAAAAAGCTATAAATGGTTTGCAGATGAAGAAAATTTCGCCTATCTGGGTGAGCAAGAGAGAATGGTTGCAGAGCCTATATTAAAAGAGATAAATGAACGTCTCTTTTTTCTGTATGATGTAGGATTGGGATATTTGACACTAAATCGTGATGCTAGAAGTATAAGTGGCGGAGAGGCACAACGTATCCGTATCGCTTCTCAGATAGGCAGCGGTCTTACGGGTGTTATGTATGTTTTAGATGAGCCAAGTATCGGGCTTCATGAGCGTGATACTTTGAAACTTATCAGAACTTTGCGTTCACTTCAAGAGAAGGGAAACTCAGTTATAGTCGTCGAACATGACAAGGAGACTATAGAAAATGCAGATTTTATCATAGATATAGGTCCCGGAGCAGGAAAATATGGCGGAGAAGTTGTCTTTGCGGGAACTTTGGCAAAACTACGAAAATCCAAAACTTTGACAGCTGATTATCTTATAGGTCGTAAAAAGATAGAGTACTTTTTTCGTAGAAAACAAGATGATTGGCTAGAGATAAATAATGTCTCTTTAAATAATATAGACTCCTTACATGTAAAGATACCGCTACATAACTTTGTCTGTGTTACGGGTGTAAGCGGTAGTGGAAAAAGTTCACTTATTTTACAGACACTACTGCCTACTGCAAGAGAACTTTTAAATCATGCTAGAAAAGTCAATAAAATAGCAGGTGTTGAGATAAGAGGCTTGGAGATGCTAGATAAAGTTATATCACTAGATCAGAGTCCGATAGGTCGCACTCCACGCTCAAATCCGGCAACATATACCGGTGTAATGGATGAGATACGTAATCTTTTTACAAAAACAAAAGAGTCGCAAATAAGAGGTTATACCGCCTCAAGATATAGCTTTAACGTAAAAGGTGGACGCTGTGAGAAGTGTCAGGGTGAGGGTGAGATAAAGATAGAGATGCACTTTTTACCGGATATATTGGTTAAGTGTGATAGTTGCCAAGGAAAACGTTACAATGCTCAAACATTAGAGGTTGAATATCGAGGCAAGACGATAGCCGATGTCTTAAGCATGAGTGTTACGGAAGCTTTAGAATTTTTTGAGCCTATCCCAAAGATATTTGTTAAGCTTAAGACACTTAATGATGTCGGTTTGGGGTATATAACTTTAGGTCAAAATGCTGTTACTCTATCCGGTGGAGAGGCTCAGAGGATTAAACTTTCAAAAGAGTTAAGCCGTAAAGATACGGGTAAAACACTATATATACTAGATGAACCTACAACAGGACTACATTTTGATGATGTAAATCGTCTGACAAAAGTTTTACACCATTTTGTAGAGTTAGGTAACTCCGTTTTAGTTATCGAACACAATCTTGATATGGTTAAAAATGCGGACTATATTATAGATATGGGACCAGAAGGGGGTTCAGGCGGTGGAGAGATTATAGCCGTAGGTTCACCGGAAGAGTTGGCAGATACTCACGAATTGACAAAAAGTTATACAGGTAAGTATTTACAAAAAGAGTTGGCATTACATTAAGGACACCTCTAAAAACCCTAGTAAGCCTCAGCGATAGAGAGAAATTCATAATCAAGGCAGTTATTGTAAGTAATAGCCGTAGCTATTGCGTCAATAACTAACGCAGAGTATGTGTTTCTCTCTATCGCCCTACGGGAGGAAAAAAGAAGCATAATATTTGACTTTTTTTCCCTCTGAGGCTTACTAGGGTTTTTAGAGGTGCACTTAAGCAATACATAGATATAATTATCACAAAAAAGGGATTTAATGAAGAGTTCTATAGTCAATAGTATTAAAACTTTACCACCGCTTCCAAAAACATTATTAGATGTTCAACGTATTACCAATGATATGGATGCTTCTATACATGATCTGGTTAAGGTTATAGAAAATGATCCTATGATTGTGGCAAATCTGTTAAAAGCAGCAAACTCTCCTCTATACTTTTTTGGTAGAGAAATTCGCAATGCTTCTCAGGCGGTAGCTCTGTTTGGTATGACAATGACACGTTCTATAGTGATGGGTAACTCTGTTCGTAAGCTTCTTAATGTAGATATGGAACCTTACGGTATAACATCTGAAAAATTTGCCGAGATTTCATCTAAACAGGCGTCTTTAATGATGAGATGGTATAAAAAGATAGATAGAGCCAAAGCAGATAAACTCTTTTTAACCTCATTTTTACAAGAGACAGGCAAAATTATTATCGCTAGTGATATTATGCAAGAAGATTTGACTATGCAGTTTAAATCTGAGATAGAGACTACCACAAATATCGCTTTAGTTGAGAAATCTTATGTAGATGATACTACAGCTACTATAACAGCGGCAATATTTCAGCACTGGAAGTTTGATGATGAATTTGTCAATATGATTAAATACTCTGATAATCCTGCTCAAGCACCAGATGAGGTAAAAGAGTATTCAACAGCGTTAAATATAGTAAAAACAGCTATCTCTATGAATGCTCCTTTGAGTGAACATGCTATAAATTTTGCTTTACAAAAGGCAGAACAGTACGGCTATGATGTTGCACTCTTAGAAGAGTGTATAAATGAATTTTTCAATATGCAAGAGAGCTGATGAGTAAAAAAACACTCACTATTATAGACACATTTGGCTTTTTTTTTCGTGCTTTTTATGCACTGCCACCACTTAGCAACGCAGAGGGCTTTCCAACAGGTCTTCTGACGGGCTTTGTTAACTTTATCACAACACTTCAAAAAGATTATCCTAGTGATTACATAGTTTTTGCATTAGACTCAAAGGGTGATACTTTTAGAAACGAGATAGACCCAAACTATAAAGCAAATCGTTCATCCCCACCCGAGGAGCTGTCGATGCAACTTCCAATCGCTATTGAATGGATTGAAAAGATGGGTTTTACTTCTATGAGTGAGGCTGGTTTTGAGGCAGATGATATTATCGCTTCATTGACAAATTTAGCTGTAAAAGATGATATGAATGTAAGAATTGTATCTCACGATAAAGACCTGTATCAGCTGATAGAAGATGATCATGTTATTTTAGTAGATGCTATAAAAAGAAAAATTATAAATGAAAAAGAGTGTTATGATAAACATGGAGTTCATCCAAATCAATTTATAGATTTTCAATCTCTTTTAGGAGATAGTGCAGATAATGTTCCGGGTGTCAAAGGTGTTGGAAAAGTTACCGCACAGAAGTTGTTAAGCAAGTATGAGACACTTGAAAACATATATGAAAATATAGACGCTGTTACACCGCTTGGTGTCCAAAAAAAGTTGATAATTTCAAAAGATGACGCTTTTATGTCAAAAAAATTGGTCACTCTTAAGAGAGATTTGTATGAAAAAGTAGATTTTAAATCATTTGCCGTGAGTAGTAAAAATCCGTTTATATCTATCTATGATGAACTTCAAAAATATGAGATGAATGCACAATTGCGAGTTTTACATGCAAAAGGGCTTATAGACGAGCAAAAAGCAGAGTTAAGAGATACGCAAAAAGATGAGACCCTTAAGTTTAAATCTACACTCATTTGTGATGATAAACAACTTTTAAAAGTAGTTGATTCGATTAAAACAGAGCAGATTGTAGCTTTTGACACAGAGACAACAGGCTTAGAACATCATAAAGAGACTTTGGTGGGATTTAGCTTTAGTGTCAGTGAAGATGAGGCTTATTATGTTGCAATAAGACATTTTTATCTAGGAGTTGGTGAACAAGTTTCGCTAGAAGCTGCAAAAAGAGCGATATTGAAACTCTTTACATGTAAGATAGTAGGACATAATATAAAATTTGATTTACATTTTCTTGCAGATTTTTTAGATATTGATAGATTTGATATATATGCCGATTCTATGATTTTAGCTTGGCTGTTTGACTCTCAACAGCCGCTTTCACTAGATAAACTAGCCTTAAAATATTTTAACCATGAGATGTTAAGTTTTAAAGATACGGTAAAAAAAGGTGAGACATTCGCCTCTGTTGAGTTGCAAGATGCTTGTAAATATGCAGCAGAAGATGCACTTATGACTCTAAAATTATACAATCTTTTACAAGAGAAGATGAAACTTTTAAAGAGTGATGATATTTTAATTGAGGCAAGAGATGTAGAGTATCCGTTTATATCAACACTGTTAGCGATGGAGAGAGCCGGTATAGCTATCGATATAAGAATATTAGAAAAATTTAAGCTCGAAGTCTCCCAGAGATTAAGTTATCTAACTTCTCAAATATACAAAGAAGCAGGAAGTGAATTTAATATCAACTCTACTAAACAGTTAGGTGTAGTTTTGTTTGAAACCTTATCTCTTCCGGTCAAAAAAAAGACAAAGACAGGATATTCGACCGATGAAAAAGTTTTAAACTCTCTTAAAGATGAACATCCTATCATTGAACTTCTTTTGGAATACAGAGAGATATTTAAACTTTTCTCAACATATATCGAGCCACTTATACTCTTAGCATCAAAAGATAAGCAGAGTAGAATATATACATCTTTTGTACAGACAGGAACAGCAACAGGAAGATTAAGTTCAAAAAATCCAAATTTACAAAATATTCCTACAAAAACAGATTTAGGCCGCCGTATTCGTGAAGCATTTGTAGCAGGTGAAGGTAAAATGCTTATAGGTATAGATTACTCTCAGATAGAGCTTCGTCTTTTGGCTCATTTTTCACAAGATAGTGTTTTAGTAGATGCTTTTAATAGTGACAAAGATATACACTTACAGACGGCCATAGCACTTTTTGGTGAAGATGAAGCTGAGTCAAAACGCCATAT
>WFND01000114.1 GCA_015484575.1 Helicobacteraceae bacterium | reverse complement strand
TATATATCAAGAAGATTTTTCTCCTCTATAAAAATATCTAATACACCAAAGTTATCTACTTCGCTTTTTGTATTTATTCCGATACCGCATATAATATCTTCGCCTTGAATATTTGTTATACATCCTCCAATCTTTTTTGACTCTATATAGAAGTCATTTGGCCATTTTAGCCATACGCTAGAGCCGTAAGACGATAGCAGCTCTTTTAGTATATACATAAAATATATAGATGCAGACTCCAATTTCAGATCATAAGGAAGTTCAGATTTAGAGATTGCAAATGAGAAAAATAGATTTCCATCTTCTCCTATCCAGCTCTTTGCTCTGCTTCCTACTCCTCTGCTTTGTCTATTGGTCGCTACAGCTACAGGAACTTGATATATGCCTGATTTTAAGGATTTTTTTAGATATTCCTGTGTTGAATCGACACTGTCAAGCCAATGTATCGTCACAGCTGAGTCTTGCCCCGTTTAGATAATCAACCGCTCTCATCTCTTTTTTAGATTTTGGTTGAAGTGTGAAAATTCGTAACACACCTGTATAGGTGCTTACGGTAATACTATCTGAATCAATAGTGAGTATTTTTCCGGCTTCTTTACATGTAAGACTATTTTCAAGAGCTATCTTTTTTAGTTTTAGCCCACTTTGTAAAAATATTCCCGGCCAAGGTGTAAAAGCACGATATCTGTTATAAATCTCTTGTGCATTATCAAACTCTATCTTCCCATCAGCTTTTGTTATCTTTTTGCAGTGTGTTGCTTTGGAGTTATCTTGTTTTGTTGGAGATAAATTATTAAAATTTTTAAGAACATCTATAGTTAAAGTCGCTGCAATTTGTGTTAATCTCTCAAACAGAGTCTCTATCATCTCATCTGAGGATATATCTATGCGTTTGATTTTTAAAATATCTCCGGTATCTAGTCCCTCATCCATCAACATGGCGGTTACACCGGTTTGAGTATCACCGTTAAGCAGTGACTGTTGAATTGGACTTGCCCCCCTGTACATCGGAAGTATTGAAGCGTGTAGATTAATACATGGAACATACTCTATTATCTCTTTTGGTAAAATCTGACCATAAGCTGCAACAATAATATAATCGCACTCTATTTTTAACAGCTCATTGAGTATATCTTTTTCACGAAGTTTATCTGGTTGATACAGAGGTATATTTTTCTCTTGTGCCAACACTTTTACAGCTGGAGGAGTCAATACTTTTTTTCTTCCAACGGGTCTGTCTGGCTGGGTATATACAGCAACTACATCAATCTCTTTTTCATCAAGTAAAGAGTTTAAAATAGCACTGGCATAATCTGGAGTTCCCATAAAAATTACTCTCAAGTTATCTCCTTTGAAAAGAGTGTTCCGCCTATATGTTTATCATCTAAAAGAAATGAGCTGACATCGCTTAAATCAAATCCACTAGCTAGATACATCTGCTTGTTATGTTTTAACATATAATCGGCAGCTTTTAATTTTGTCACTATACCGCCTGTAGCAAAATCACTGTTTGGGCTAACCTCTTTTGTTAACTCATCTCTATCTATTTCACTTACATGTAAGAGTATCTTTGCATCATTATATCTGTTTGGATCTTTATCACAATAAGCTTCAATATCAGAAAGGATAACCAAAAGTTCAGCATTAAAGTGGTGTGCTGCATATGCTGAGAGTTGATCATTATCTCCTAATTCTAGCTCTTCTGTTGCTGTAGCATCATTTTCATTTACGATAGGAACAACACCATTTTCCAATAAAGAATCGATAACACCCTTAACCCTAAATGCCTGTTCTTGCGTATGAAAATTTGCCGAAGTTACCAAAACTTGTGCAACTATTATATTGTGTACCTCAAATTTACGTTTATATTTTCTCATCAGAAGCGGTTGACCTATTGAAGCTAATGCCTGTCTGTTTTTTACTACCGACTTATCAAGCTTTAATTCAGTATATCCTGCAGAAACTGCACCCGAAGATACTAAAATGATTTCATACCTATTTTTCAATTTTACAATCAGATTAACCAAATTTTGCATACGTCTTTTGGCTACACCGTCTTTTTCAGTTAAAACGGCACTTCCGACTTTTATTACAATTCGTCTCATCTGCGTGCTAGTTTGACTAACTTGTATAGTGAATATCTCATCGCTTCGATATTTGTCTTCATAACAGAAGATATAGGTGCTATAAAAAATGGTTTTGAGTTGTCAAACTCTATCATTTCATCATCTAAATCACCCTGTTCATAAAAACCGAGTTCACTACTAAAGCCGTAAAAACTTTTCTCTCCCATATTTAGCCCCAACATCTCAATAAACTCTTGAGTTTTAAGCTTAACATCTTCGGCTTGTATAGTATCTGCACGTGTTAGAGCTATAGCGTAGTTGGTTACACTTAATTTTTCAGAAAATTTTTCAAGCTCCTCTCTTAGAGTTTCAAACTGCGTCTGTAGATCACGATATGTAGCTATATCAATCATAAAAAGAAGTGTTTTCGTACGCTCAATATGACGCAAAAATTTTAACCCTAAACCTTTACCATCACTTGCACCTTCTATGATACCCGGAATATCTGCCATAACAAATGAGTCAAAATCTCCGACATTAACCTGACCCAATTTTGGAGTCAGTGTTGTAAACTCATAGTTTGCCACTTCAGGACGTGCATTTGAAACAGTAGAGATAAGTGTTGATTTTCCAACATTAGGAAATCCGACAAGACCTACATCGGCAATCAATTTAAGATCAAGTTTTATCTTTTTTGTGATACCGGCTTCACCCGGTTGTGCATAACGAGGCTGCTGATTTGTAGAAGATTTAAAGTGAGTATTTCCTAATCCTCCACGTCCGCCTTTAATAAACAACTCTTCTTGCCCATGCTTTAGCAGATCAAAAACAACCTCGCCACTCTCCAAATCGATAACTTGTGTTCCCGGGGGAACAACAACAACAAGTTTCTCCCCGGATTTACCTGTCATGTTTGAGCCAAGTCCGGGTCTGCCGTTTTCTGCTTTTAAATTTTTATTGCCTTTAAAGTGAGAGAGAGTATGTGTGTTGTTGTCACATCTAAATATCACATCTCCGCCCTTACCTCCGTCTCCACCGTTTGGACCGCCATTGACAACAAATTTTTCACGTCGAAAAGCGACACAACCTGCCCCGCCTTTACCTGATGAGACTGTTATTTGAACATGATCTGTAAACATTTTATTCCTTACATTATGGAAATACTTAATGATAAACTTACTCTTACATGTAAGAGTTATTAAAGCGTACTGTTAAATATTTGAAATTTGTTTTGAAAGAGGTTCAAGCATCTGCTTGAACCATTTAAGAGAAAATTAAGAAGCAGGTATAATTGAAACTTGTTTACGCTTTTTGTCTTTACGCTCAAAAACAACAACACCATCTACAAGTGCATAAAGAGTATGATCTTTACCCATGCCCATATTTTTACCCGGATGAACTTTTGTTCCACGTTGACGAATAACAATATTACCCGCTACAACTGATTCACCGCCAAATTTCTTAACGCCTAATCTACGTCCCGCTGAATCGCGGTTATTCTGTGTACTACCCTGACCTTTTTTGTGTGCCATATCGTATCTCCTAGTTTAAATTAAGCTGCAATTTTAGTAATGCGTACACGTGTATAGTCTCTACGAAAACCACGTTTAACTTTACTATCTTTACGGCGACGTTTTTTGAAAATAACAACTTTCTTTGCACGTCCTTCATTTACCACTTCAGCAGTAACAACAGCACCCTCTACAAACGGAGTACCGACAACTAATTCACCGCTATTTACGGCAAGAACTTCTTTGAATTCTACGGTCTGCTCAGTTTCAAGACTCATCTTATCTAATTCTAAGACATCACCCTCTTGAACTTTATACTGCTTACCGCCATTTTTAAAAATTGCGTACATTTTGCTTCCTCTAATTTTCTATATGTCTAAAAAGTTCGCGAATTATACCTGAACTAGATTTAAGTTTAGTTTAAAAACTAAATTTTTTTATATTATTGCTACTGCATCTATCTCTACAAGAGCATTTTTAGGCAAAGTTTTTACAGCCACGGTTGCTCTTGCCGGTTTATGATCTTTAAAATATTGCTCATATATCTCATTTACACCGGCAAAATCATCCATTGAATCTAAAAATATAGTGGTCTTGACAACTTTTGAGAGTGAACTTCCCGCCTCGCTTAACACCTCTGATAAATTTTTTAAAACTTGGTGAGTCTGAATATTTATATCATTTTCAAGCATCTCTCCATCTGGAGTAAGAGCTATCTGACCCGATGTATAAACCATACCATTTACACTTACGGCTTGAGAATAAGGACCTATGGCTTGAGGAGCTTTGTCTGTCTTAATTAATTTCACTTGTTACCTTTTATCTTCTTATATTTTAAAACTATCTCATCTAAAAATGAGGCAAAATCTTCAACATTCCAGTATCCTGCAAATGCTAAAATCTCCTTCTCATCAGGTGTTAAGAAAAAATGTTTTGGAACCATTTTTGCACTTAAAGTTTTTGGATAATCATCAAATCCTCGTATAAGTTCAACTACGACAAAATCTTTTTCTAAACGCTCTGTTATTGATCTGTCAAGCATAGTTGTCTCTTCCATCTTTTTACACCAATGGCAGGTATTACTGACTATAAATGCGTATAATATTTTATTCTCTTTTAGAGCTTTGGCATGTGCATCTTCATACTCATCTTGCCACTCAAGTGCATTTAAACTAAACAGCACTCCAAATATGATTTGAAAAATTAAAATTTTGATCATAACAAGGGTATAATCAAGTTATCTACGTTTTGAAAGACGATTTGAATTTACTGGCTGTTTTTTTGACATATACTTGATATATGATATAAAAATACCAATCAACAACATAGAAGCGACAATCTCATAACCGATTGCCCATACAACAAAAAAAGATGTTAAGTCAAAGACTAAAAAACTCTCCATGTCTGCACGTGCTATAAATAAAAAGAGGAAAATTATACCGGCTATGTATGGAATAGAGAGAAAATAAAATGCGAACATAATACCTTCCCAGCCTTCCGGTGAGATAATATAGTCTTTAATGTCAACATCTTGAGAACCAAAAGTATCTTTTTTATTTCTGGACTTTTTTAAACGATTTTTATACTCTCTTGCGTCACGTCGAACATGCACATAATGCAAATCTCTATTTTTACCATTATGCTTAAATTCTGATGCTGCCATACTATCCCCGTTTATCCATTTTGGCACAATTGTATCACATTTACTCTAATAATTCAAAATTACTTTTTTAAATATTTTAAACAGACCGATAACTTCTTGAATACTTGTACGCTCATTTGGAGCGTGAATTCTATCATTTTTAACACCAAATTCCACCACATCAATGCCGTATGGAGCGATAAATCTTGCATCTGAAGTGCCACCGGCAGTAGAGTGTTTTGCTTTTATCTGTGTTACATGTAAGATGGCTTTATCTAATGTTTTAACAATTTTTGAATCAACTTGCGTCATAAAAGGGTAAGCAGATTGATTAAGTTTTAAAGAGTAGTTGAAATCTTTAAAATGTTTATGAATAAAGTTTTCAATATCTTTTGCATCTGTTTTTGTAGAGTTACGAACATTAAACATCATATTTAATTTTCCGGGTGTTACATTTGTCACCTGCATACCTGCTCTTATATCTGTTATAACAAACTTACTAGGTGAAAAGAAATCATCTCCGCTATCTAAGTTTACACCTGCAATATGTGGCAATACCTTTGAAATTTGGTGAATTGGATTAATAGCTTTTTCCGGATATGCGGCATGACCCTGCTTTGCAACTAGCTCTATATATCCATTTATAGAGCCTCTACGCCCTACTTTAACAGCATCACCAAACTTCTCTTCACATGTTGGTTCTGCTACTATTATGCTGTCTGGTAAGAGATTTTTATCTTTTAGATACTCCAATACTTTAACGGTACCATATTTGGCATCACCCTCCTCATCTGATGTTAAAAGAAGAGAGAGCGTTCCATTGAAAGTATCAGTATCTTTCAGTACTTGTGTAAATGCAGCTACACCGCTTTTCATATCTTGTGTACCACGACCATATATATAGCCATCTTTTTCTATAGCATCATACGGCTCACACTCCCAACCGTCACCGGCAGGAACAACATCGACATGACCGGCAAAACATAGATGTTCTCCCTCGGAAAATTTTTTGTAAATAAATAAATTTTTTACATCTTCTACATCTATACGAACTGCACTGTATTCACCGAGATAGTTTTCTATAAAGTCTAAAATTCCTCCATCATCAGGTGTTTCACTCTTGAGATGGATAAATTTTTTAAAAAGCTCTATAACATCCATCAATCTAGCGTATTTTCATAAAAAACATAAGTTGAAAATGTACTGACTTCAAAATATACTTTCTTCTCACCCTTATCGGCTATAAGATTGAAGTTTTTATCATCAACTCCATAACTGTAACGGTACGCACGTGGTTTATTATCATCAGTTCCTCTACCGGTAGTAAGCTTATCTACTTTTAAAAAACGTTTAACAAGTTTATCTCCGGCATACACATCAACTACACCATTCGTCCCTGTCCAATTTTGCATAGAGTGGCTTATCTTGTTTTGTGTCTCTTGAGTACATCCACTCATTAAAAACATCGCAACAGCTAATGCTAAAAATATCTTTTTCATCTTAATCCTTATAATAAAAATTCTTTCTCAAACTTATCATCAATATCTATGATATGTCTCTGTTTAAGTGAAGCAATAACAGAAGGTGTACACGAAACATCATCAGGCCATCGTCTGTTAAAACCATCATACTCATTTTTGTTTGTAGCATCTACAGCCATACAGTTATCTGCAAAATACAGGTCTCTAGTGGCATCTATGTTGTTTACCACTCTCCAAAGCAGCATATACTCATTATCAAGATAGTTATTTTTTTCATCTACTATTACCAATATTTTTATATGCTCATATAGAGGTTTTAAGGCTTCAAATAGCTCTTTTTGGCATGACTGTTTCTCTACACTTATAACACAGATAGGATTTTGTGTATAGATATGATACTGTTTTAAATCCTTTACATGTAAAGATATATCTTGCATCTTCTCTAGTAGTAGATGGTTATCAATGATATTTACATGTAAGTCATCAATCACCTCACCTGTACAGTCAATTCCTAATTTTCCACCCACTGCAAATTTTGGTGAGCTATGATCAAGAGCATCTACAACGCCTCTGCTAATCATTAAATCATTAATATCTATTCTGTTTAAAATATATTCGCTAATTGCACTATGGTCATTAAGCTCCGGTGCATCTGCATTAACAAAGATAGCATGTTTTACAAAACTCATCTGTCCAACACCCCAAAATGCGTGCATACTCTGTTGTGCATGTCCCGGGTAAAATGTTTTTATTTTTGCAATTATTAGATTATGGAAAACTCCGTTTTCAGGCATATAATAGTCTATTAAATCGGGTACGGTTGTCTGAAGTAAAGGTAAAAATATTCTCTCTGTTGCATGTCCCATATACTTATCTTCCAGTGGTGGTTTTCCAACAACTGTAGCTGCAAACATCGGATCTTTTTTGTGAGTAATGGCACTCACTTTCATAAACGGATACTCCTCTTGTAAAGTATAATATCCCGTATGATCTCCAAAAGGTCCCTCTATTTTAAGATTTTCAACATCTACAAAACCTTCAATAACATAATCAACATCACGAGGAATATATATATCATTTGTTATAGATTTTACCAATCTTGCATTTTCTTTTTTGACAAAACCGTAAAGCAGCAGTTCAAAAACACCGATTGGAAGAGGTGCTTGTCCACACCAGATATACATAGGATCTCCGCCTATACCGATAGATACAGGCATCTTTTTACCGGCTTTTTTATATTCATGAAAGAAGTGATTAGAATCTTTATGTATCTGCCAGTGCATTCCTAAAGTGTTATCATCATAAACTTGAAGACGGTACATACCAAGATTTTTCATATTTCCATCTAGTGATTGAGTATATACCTGCCCCATTGTGATAAAAGGTCCTCCATCTTGTTCCCAAGTGGTCAAAACAGGCAGATCACTAAGTTTTGCTTCATCTGCAAGTTTTACAAACTCTTGACACTCTCCTCTGCCTTTATCTCTCTTTGGAAAAACAGATTTTAGATTAAAAAGTCTGTTAAACATAGATATTTTATCCCTAAAACCACTAGGTGGTTTCATCTTAAGCAGTGAAGATATTTCCGAAGCTATAGCATCGCCGTCACCTATCAGCAGTTCAACCGCTTTTGGGGAGCAAAAAACATTCATCAAAATCGGCTCATCAAATTTTTTGTTGTTTTTTTTATCTACAACATTTGTAAAAAGAAGTGCTTGACTTGTAGGCTTTTTCACCTCTATATAGGCAACATGCGGTATCTCAAGATAGATGTCTAACTCATCATCTATCTCTCTTAAAAGGTTATGTTCTCTTAAAAGAGTAAGTGTTTTATTCATAAATATCCTTATACTATAAACATCATTTTTGCACTAATAACAATCAACAAACCTAAAAACAGAACCAATTTATGAAAATGATTTTGCATAAACTCACTCTTTTTAGCCCCAGTAAATTTTGTGAAAAGATTATACAACACTCCCAAGACAATTATACTAACAAGAGCAATCTTAAACAGAAGTATCTTCTGTAAATTTGTCTCAAAAAGAGCTGCATTATGATTTATATATTTTGACATCATAATTCCACCACTAAGAACCAAAACTAAAAGGGAGAGAGGAAATATCTTAAAACTTCTACCTCCTAAAAGCTTGTTAATACTCTGTTGCGTCGGTTTATCAAATCTATTTTTCAAAGATGAGATTACAGCTACATCTGAAAACACGTAACCTAAAAAGGCTATTGCCAAGAGCAGATGAATTATATGTGCGTACGGATATATTGCTTCCATTTATCAAATACCTACTTTTTTTTATCGCATTGTATAGAATTTATATTAAAATATGGTTTTATCATAAAATATATAACCATACTCCAAAGAAAAATAGTACTCATCCACGCTATAATACCTGCTTCTTCATCCATATGTATCATCTCTTTCACACTAATATCTCTTAAAAGATAATCTAGTCCAAAACCAAATATCACAGAGCCTAAAACGATAGTTGAGAGATATATGTATAAAACTCTCTCTCCTAGCATCTTCTTTACAACTCCTATAGTTACAGTATTTGTAGCAGGTCCTGCACTTAAAAATACAAAAGCGGCACCGGGACTGACTCCAGAGAGCATTAAACCGGCAGCGATGGGCAGTGATGCGGTTGCACATACGTACATCGGTACTGCAATAGCAATAACAATAAGATATGAGAGCCAACTATACTCAATCAAAATCTCACTTAAATTTGCAGGTATAGCCACAGTAATGACTGCACCAAGTATCAGACCTACCAGCAGTGGAGAGGCTATATCACCTAAAAGAGTAACAAAGGCATATCTTAGAGCTTTTATTAAAGAGAATTTTTCTCTTTGTCTCTCTTCACACTCACATGAACCTTTACATGTAAGCTCTTGCTCTTTTTGTATATTTGGTGTAAAACTCATATCTATCTTATTTGGTGTAGCTAGGGAAAATTTTGGTTTTGGTGGCTCTTTTATATCAAAAATATTTGCCAACACTCCTGCTGTAATAGATATTATCATAGATGTTACAACTCTATAGATCATAAATGCCCAGCCAAATATTCCGTAAGTAGCCAAAATAGAGTCAACTCCTGTTATCGGTGTTGAGATTAAAAAAGAGAGTGTTGCACCTTTACTAGCTCCACTCTTTTTTATACTTGTTGCAAGCGGGATAACACCGCAAGAGCAGACAGGCAGAGGAACACCGAATATAGTTGCTTTGATAACAGACCCTATTGAGTCCTTTCCTAAATGTTTTGAAACTAGTGTATCAGGAACTAACTCATGCAGTATTCCCGCAAAAAACAGACCAAATACAATATATGGAGCCATCGCATTACTTAAATCCATCAAAGCGTTAAAAAATAAAATTATATACTCAGTCCCAATCATCTAAAATACCTTTTTTTATATTTGCGGGTTTAACTTTTTCGCTACTAAAACACTCTTCATAATCAAGCTCTAAACCTTTGGATGTCATCATAAAACCTTTTACATTGATTTTACCTTCATGAATAGCTTTATGATGCTCTTTACATAATGGTATAAGGTTTGATTTGTGGTTTTGGTGAAAATGATCTATAAATCCTGCTCTATCTGCCGAAGATTGATGAGATATATGATGCACATCTTCAGCTATCGCTCCACAGATTACGCATTTATTTACATATAGCTCTTTATTGTACTTGCTAGTACGTTTCTTTACAAGAAGCTCAAGTTCATCAAAATCATTAGCTAAACGCTTTCTTATCTTATTTGCATTATCTAAAAATTCACTATCCATGTGCAAAGACTTGGCAAACTCCAATCCATAGACACTACTACCGCTTCCGGCTTGTAAAATACGGTTAAAAAGCAGTCTGTCTTGAACCTCATCATACTCTACGCTTAAATGTAAATTTACAACATTATCAAGAGAGCATACCTCTTTCATAGTTGCCAACTGATGCAAATGAGTAGCAAATAGAAAAATAGAGCGTAATTTTGCTAACTTTATGATAGCACTAGCCACTATGGCAACTCCAGAAAGTGTTTCAGTTCCGTGTGAAATTTCATCTCCCAAGATAAGAGAGTGTTCAGATGAACGGTTAAAGATATTTCTCATCTCTAACATCTCAACAGCGAAAGTAGAGAGACCCTTAGATAGATTATCTTGTGAAACTATACGGGTAAATATAGACTCAAAAAGTGAAAATTTCATAGCCAAAGCCGGTACGTAAAAACCAGATTGTGCCAAAAGCACACATATACCTATACTCTTCATAAGGGAAGACTTTCCACTAGAGTTTATTCCATACAGAAGCACTCCGTTTATGTTGTGACCATCATGAACACTTACATCTAGCATAACCGTATTTGGATACGGTAGATCCATATAAGAGCGTTCTCCCATAATAATATCATTTGGAACATATATGCCCTGCCTCTCTTGTATCTCTATAAGAGGATGTCTTAAACTCATAATCTGCAAGAAATTCTCATCATCTCTACTTTTAACAATCATAGGACGCGAGTAGTTATAACTCTGTGCAATTTTAGCTGACGTAACGGCAACATCCAAATCTGCTACATAGTGAATAATACGCTCAAGCAGTAGTGTATATCGTCTCTCATAACTTAGCTGAAGTTGGATAAATCTCTCTTTTACCAAGGAGACTATCTTTGCACGATTTCGCATTATATTATCTGAAAGTTCATCTGTAAACGCTGATGTAATCTTAACGCTGTTAGTCAATTTCTTAACTGTAAAATCTTTACATGTAAGGGTTCTGTTTTCAAACTCAATAACACCATTGTTAAACTCATTTTCTACCATAGACCATCGATTTTTGCTAAGAGTTATATAGTATCCCTCTTTATCCAAAAGACCCAGACTCACATAACGACCTTGAGAGGAGGTAGATGTATCCAATAACTGTTCAATATATCGCATTATTGTATTAAAATACTCTAACATCATATAATTTTCATCAACAAGTGTGTCTATGGCTACATCTACGCCTCTCATCAAAAAATTATCATCCAAAGTGGCATTTGTAAAACGTCTTGATGTATCCAGATCAAAACTGCTCTCAATATCTCTAACAAATTCACTTACCTCATAATCATGAAAAGTGGCTTTTTGTATCTTATGTCTGTGTACATAACTCATTAAATCTTGAACTGCTATGAGTGATTCATAAACATAATTCATCTCAAAAGGGTGTAATCTTGCCAATTTTATACGACGCAAAAGCCTCTGTATATCATATATACCACGCAGTGTCTCTTCTAAAAATCTTGCATGTGAGCTGACTTTTTCTATCAAATCATATCTACGCTCTAACTCATTTTGCTCCATAATAGGGTTTAACAGTCGCTCCTTTAAAAGACGCTTTCCTATGGCAGTTGCACTTTTATCCATCAATTTTGATACACTCAGTTCATTTCTGTCTTTAGAGATTATCAAAAGTTGTTCTAGTGCATTGTTTCCTAGATAGAGGTATCTTTTACTGTCTATAACACGTGGTCTTGATAATTTCTGTATTATATGCACATCATGTTCAATAATAAAATGCACCAAAATAGCTAAAGCTTCACTTGTTAAAGGTGTTCTTTCCAAATCTAAATGCTCAATTGCAGATAGCAATGACTCTATCTGATAAACTTTTTTAAACAGCTCATTTTGATAAGCTATTTTTGGGCGTTCATTATTTATGCTATATGTATAATGTTGTTGAATTTCTAAATAACGTATAATCTCTTTTTGATTATCAACACCATCAAGAAAAGTGATAACCACCTCTGATGTTTTATAGATATTTAATAGATTAAAGACCTCATCAAGAGCATAGCTTTGATCTTCACTAGTTCCATAAGTCTCATAAAGTTCTGTTTTTCCGGTGGTGACATCTATAGCACTGTATCCTACAGAGTATATGTCACGATTTTTATCTATCAAAAGTGAAACGATATAGTTATCTTCATTATCTAAAAGATAGTCAAAATTTGTTCCCGGAGATATTATTTGAGCAATATATCGACTTATTTTTGGAGGTACACCACGCTGTTTTATAACCACTACCGTATATTTTTGCTCTTGTATAACACGGTTTAGGTACCTCTCAAAAGATACGGCGGGGACACCTGCAAGAAGAGGATTTTTCACTGAATTTTCTACTATGCTTTTATTTTTTTTAGTCAGTTGAATATTCAAAAGCTCTGCCATCTCTTTGGCTTTACCTATCTGCATCTCATCATTATTGACCTCATATACTTCAAAAAAAGTTCCTATCTCCATAAATACGACACAGTTCTCCCCATAACGCTCTTCAAATGTCTCTTGCAATTGAAAATATATCTGTGTTAATAATTTACTTTTATCATTAATAGTATCATTTAGTTGTGAACTTAGCATTTTATTAAAAACCTTGATAAATTACAGAGACTTAAAGAGACTCATTATTGTTATATGTTATAATTGTGTTACAAACAGAATAATATTTAGGATTATATCATGAAACGTCCAAAACCTATTAATGAGGAGGTTCTTTTTGATGGAAGAAGCCTCATTTCAGAAACTGATACCAAAGGTGTGATTACATTTGTAAATCGAAAGTTCGTTGAGATGTCAGCTTATCCAAAAGAGGAGTCTGTCGGTAAACCTCACAGTATATTACGTCATCCGGATATGCCAAAAGCAGCTTTTGCAGAGATGTGGAAAATCATAAAAAGCGGCAAAATATGGGAAGGTTATGTTAAAAATCTAAGAAAAGATGGTAAGTTTTACTGGGTTATAGTACATATTGCTCCAAAATTTGATGAAAATGAGAACATAATAGGCTACATTGCATCGAGAAAAGTTCCAGATCGTGCTAAAATCAGACAGATGGAGAAACTATACAAAGAGATGCGTGAAGCAGAATCTAAAGATATTTAGCAACATCATTTATAGCCGATATTAACTCCTCTTCCGTCTCATATACCAGCTCTATTCTATTTTTAGGAACCTCTTCAAGAGGGTCTATATCAAAAACTAAAACATATGACTCTATATCTATTACATCTTTTTTCATCTTTGCCCACTCTAGTGAAACTTGTGCACGTTCTCCAGATACATTAACCGTAACAGCAGGATACAATCTAGTAATCTTTTGTAAATTTATCTCTCTGTTTTTTACTTTATAAATATTTTCAGTTCTTGACAAATTAACTCCTTTTAAAAAGTGAAGCTTATCATAAATTATTCTAAAGTTTAATTTTTCATTGTCGATATTGCTCTTAAGATATAAAACCTGAGAAAGGACACATTATGGAATTGATGCAAAATGTTGCAAAAATGCAAAATTCACAGATACAACCAAAACAGAACTCTGATGCTAGTGCGGAGTTGCAGAAAATACAGTCTGAAAATATTCAAAAAACCGAAATCAATCAAGACGAAATCTCTAAAGGAGAGACAAAGAAAATTGATTCTCAAAAAGATATGAAAACCTTAGTCAAAGAGTTAAATGATTCAATAAGTCCTTTTAGAACATCATTAAAATTTGGCTTTGACAACACCTCTGATGATTTTTATGTATCCGTTATTGAATCAAAATCAAATCGTGTAATAAGTCGTTTTCCAGCAGAAAAAGCTGCAAATTTCTTGCCTAAAATTCAAGAAGTTAATGGATTTTTATTTGATCAAAAAGGCTAATGCTGTCAATATAAAATATAGACAAAAATAAAAAAATATATTTCAAGGAATGAATTATGAATAATTTAGCTTACAACACTTATGCCCAAAATAATGTTGGAATAGAATCACCGGAAAAATTAATAGAGATGCTTTATGAAGGTACGTTGAGATTCAATATGCAGGCAATTCGCTCTATCCAAAACGATGATATAGAGAAAAGAGCATATTGGATTAACAGAAGTATGGCTATATTTATTGAATTAATTCAGACACTTGATTACTCTCATGGAGATGTTGCACACTATCTCAGTGGTCTATACAATCATCAGATAAAACTACTCGTGGAAGCTAATTTAAAAAATAAAATTGAAAATATACAAGAGGTCAATGGTGTCGTTAAAGGTCTGCTTGAAGCATGGAGAGAAACAACAAGCGTAGCTAAATAGAGCTACGTCTTTAAAAACCTTATATTTACTCTTAATTTCTTAGCTGTAGAAATTTTTTAGCTACTTTTAGATAAAATCACGCAAATTTTAATTTAAAAATCAAAAGAAGTCACATGAAAAAAGAAGTAAAAAAAGTTGTTCTAGCATACTCTGGCGGTCTTGATACAAGCGTTATTCTTAAATGGCTGCAAGATGAGTATAATTGTGAAGTTGTCACATTTACTGCAGATATTGGTCAGGGAGAGGAAGTTGAACCTGCCCGCGCAAAGGCATTGGAGTTTGGCATAAAACCTGAAAATATATTTATTGATGACCTGCGTGAAGAGTTTGTAAGAGATTATGTTTTTCCTATGTTTCGATCAAATGCAATCTATGAAGGAGAGTACCTTCTTGGCACCTCAATAGCAAGACCTCTAATAGCTAAAAGACAGGTTGAGATTGCAAAGCTTACAGGTGCTGATGCAGTCTCTCACGGTGCAACAGGCAAAGGAAATGATCAAGTTAGATTTGAAGTCGGTTATTTAAGTTTAAACCCTGATTTAACTGTTATTGCTCCGTGGAGAGAGTGGGACTTAATGTCTCGTGAAAAGCTTTTGGCTTATGCAGAGCAACACGGCATTAAAATTGAGAAAAAAGGTAAAAAATCACCTTATTCCATGGATGCAAATCTACTTCATATCTCCTACGAAGGAGGTCTGCTTGAAAATCCAAACAATGAACCAGAAGAGTCTATGTGGTTGTGGAGCGTAAGCCCTGAAGATGCACCGGATAAAGCCGAATATATCGAGATAGATTATAAAAATGGTGATCCTATTGCACTAAATGGTGAAGAGCTAACCCCCGCAACAATGCTTGAAAAACTTAATGAACTTGGTAAAAAACATGGAATAGGTCGTGTAGATATTGTAGAAAATCGTTTTGTCGGAATGAAAGCACGCGGCTGTTATGAAACACCGGGCGGAACTATTATGCTTAAAGCACACAGAGCTATCGAATCAATAACACTAGATAGGGAAGAGGCTCACCTAAAAGATGAGATGATGCCTAGGTATGCAAAACTTATATACAATGGTTTTTGGTTTTCACCTGAGCGTGAGATGCTTCAAGCTGCAATCGACAATACACAAAAATATGTACAAGGCAGAGTTAAACTAAAGCTATACAAAGGAAACGTTATGGTTGTCGGTAGAACTTCTCAAAAGTCTCTTTTTAGTGAAGAGTATTCAACATTTGAAGAGGATGCGGTATATGATCACAAAGATGCGGCAGGTTTTATTAAACTAAATGCTTTACGCTTTATAATTGAAGGTAAAGCACATAGATAATATATATTTTAGGAGTTAATAATGGTTAAGATTGATATGAATTCTGACGAGTTTCAAGCAGAATTGGAAAAAACTATAAGATTTACCGATAAGGTTATAAAGCAGTTTGGTTGGGTTTATAATCCCGACGCAGAGATAAATGAGGGGATTCAACTTGGACTTACCCGTAACAAAATGATGCATGGAAAGCGTTACTGCCCATGTTTTTTTGTAACAGGAAATAAAGAAGAAGATAGAATATGTCCTTGCCCTCCTGCAATAGAAAAAGAGATACCAGAAGATGGTGTGTGTCACTGTCAAATATACTGTACACCAGAGTTTGCAGCATCTAAAAAAGCCGAAGAGTCCATGGAAGAGGCAGTTCATCAACATTCACGTGGCTTAAGCAAAGAAGAGTGCGAAACTCTTTTAGAAAAAGAGCAGCTTGACGGTGATGAGATACAAGCACTTATAGAAGCTCGTACTTTAGGCATGGTTAATTTTAAACTTGTTGATGTTAGAGAGCATATGGAGTGGCAGATGGGTCATATAAAAGGGGCTGATCAGCTAGTTCCTACAAGTAGTTTCTTTGACTCTTTAGAAAAAGCAAAACTGGATAAAAATGAAAATATTATACTCTATTGTCATGTTGGTAGCAGAAGTGCTCACTGTCAACGTATTTTAGGTGACATGGGCTACTCTAAAGTAGGTAATCTTACTTATGGTATCGTCTCTTACGGTGGAGAGATTGAACGTTAAAAATAAAAATTAAATGGATTAAACATGAAAGTATTATTGATAAAAGATGTTAAAAGCTTAGGTAAAGCCGGTGAAATAAAAGAGGTAAAAGATGGTTATGGGAAAAATTTTCTAATTGGAAAAGGTTTTGCCAAACACGCTACTGCCGAAGTTATAGCAGCACATAAAGCAGAACAAGAGCTAAAAGCTGAAAATGAAGCAAAAGAGATTAAAGCTCTTAAAAGCTTGGCGGACAAGCTTGATAAATTAAAAATAGAGATTCATAAAAAACTAGGAGAAACGGGTCATCTATTTGGCTCAGTAACAAAAGATGAAGTTGCTCATGCTTTATTGGAGCAACATAAGATAGAGATAGATAAAAAACATATAGATTCTAAAACACATATCAAAATGGTTGGTTCGCATGAACTTGATTTAAAACTAGGACACGGTATTCATGCTACTTTACATGTAGAAGTTATTGGTGAGTAATGTTTGACGCTACTACTATACTAGCTTTTAAAGGAGAGAACAAAGCCGTTATCGGTGGTGATGGTCAAGTTACCTTCGGTAACTCTGTTTTAAAAGCAAATGCTACTAAAATCCGCACACTTCATCATGGTCAAATTTTAGCCGGATTTGCAGGTTCTACTGCAGATGCTTTCAATCTGTTTGATATGTTTGAAGAGCATCTTGCGGATAAAAAAGGCGATTTGCTTAAAGCAGTAGTAGAGTTTTCAAAAGCGTGGCGTAAAGACAAAGTGCTTCGTCGCTTAGAAGCTATGATGATAGTTCTTAACACCAAACACATTTTTATACTTACAGGAAATGGTGATGTTGTTGAGCCTGAAGATGGAGAGATAGCATCTATTGGAAGCGGTGGTAATTTTGCAATATCAGCAGCTCGTGCACTTAAAAAACATGCCACACTAGATGAAGAGGAGTTAGTAAAAGAGAGTCTTCATATAGCTGCTGATTTATGTATTTACACCAATCACAATATAAAAACCTTAATCTTAGAGGACGATGACAAATGAATATGACACCAAGAGCTATTGTCTCATATCTTGATGAGTATGTTATTGGGCAAAAGAGTGCAAAAAGAGCTATAGCCTTAGCACTTAGAACACGTTATCGAAGAATGCACCTAGATGATGACATTCAAGATGAGATAATGCCAAAAAATATTCTGATGATAGGTTCTACTGGAATTGGAAAGACTGAAATATCAAGAAGATTAGCAAAGATGATGAGTGTCCCTTTCATAAAAGTAGAAGCTAGTAAATACACTGAAGTAGGTTTTGTAGGTCGCGATGTAGAGTCTATGGTTAGAGATCTTATGATGACATCTTTAAATATTGTAAAAGAGGAGTTTAAAGAGAACTCCAAAGAGGATATGTACGAATATGTTCTTGAAAAAATTGTAGCAAAACTTCTACCTCCTCTACCAAAGTTGGCGACAGATAGTAAAAAAGATGATTATGCTATCTCAAAAGAGCGTATGCGTACTCGTGTACTTAATGGTGAAATGGATGAATATGTTATTGAGATAGAACTGCCAAATCCCTCGATTGAGTTTAATGATACAAATATGATGCCGGAGATAGCAAATGTTCAAGAGTCTTTTTCGCAACTTTTTTCAAATCTAAATAAAAACAGTAGAAAAAAAGAGATGAAAGTCAAAGAGGCTAAAGAGGTACTACTTATAGAGGCCAGTGATAAGCTTCTTGATATGGAAAGTATCAAAAAAGAGGCACTAAGACGGACTCAAGAGGGTGGAATTATCTTTTTGGATGAGATTGATAAAATTGCGGTTAGTTCAAAAAGTGAAGGCAGAAACGATCCTAGTAAGGAGGGGGTACAGAGAGATCTGCTCCCAATAGTAGAAGGAAGCACAGTCAATACAAAATATGGAGTAATCAATACAGACCATATTTTATTTATTGCAGCAGGTGCTTTTCATCTATCAAAGCCTAGTGATTTGATACCAGAACTGCAGGGACGTTTTCCGCTAAGAGTTGAGCTAGAATCTCTTGATGAAGATGCACTTTACAAAATTTTGACACAGACTAAAAATTCTCTGCTTAAGCAGTATCACGCTCTTTTAGAGGTAGATGGTCTAAATTTAGAATTTGACGATGATGCGATAAAAGCTATAGCATCTTTAGCACACAATGCAAATGAGAAGAGTGAAGATATTGGAGCTAGAAGACTACATACTGTTTTAGAGAAACTTCTTGAAGATATTAGTTTTGATGCGGACTTAAAACAGGGTGAGACAATAACTATTACTGCAGAGTTTGTTCATGAAAAACTTGACACAGTTATAGAAGATGATGACTTAACAAGATATATTTTATAAAGGCAATTTATGAGTAAAGCTGGTTTTGTAGCTATAGTAGGACGACCAAATGCAGGTAAAAGCACTTTAATGAATCATCTCTTAGGTGAGAAAATTGCCTTAGTCAGTCAAAAAGCAAATGCGACAAGAAGACGTTCTCAAGCAATCGTAATGCATAATGACAATCAAATTATATTTATAGATACTCCGGGTCTGCACCAAAAAGAGAAACTTCTTAATCAATTTATGCTTGAAGAGGCACTAAAAGCTATTGGAGATTGTGATATTGTTCTGTTTTTAGCTCCCGCTACCGACAAACTTGAAGATTATGAAAAGTTTTTGCAACTCAATAAAGGGTTAAGAAAACATATATTGGTATTAACCAAAATAGATCATATCTCTCAAGATGAACTACTAAAAAAGATAATGCAGTACAATAAATATTCAGACCAATTTGAGGCACTTATTCCATTTTCCGTAAATAAAAATGTTGGGACAAAAGATCTTCTTGATATTATTGTAAAATATTTAGATGAATCACCGTACCTATATAATCCTGAAGATTTAACGACAGAGATGGTTAGGGATATATACAAAGAGTTTATACGTGAGGGTATTTTTGAAAATATCAGTGATGAAATTCCTTATGAATCTGATGTCATCATAGATAAAATAGAAGAAGAGAAAAATTTACAACGTATTCGTGCAACAATTATTATTGAAAAAGAGAGTCAAAAAGGTATTATAATCGGCAAAAACGGTGTAGCAATAAAAAGAATAGGAAAATATGCTAGAGAAAAGATAGAAAATCTCAGTGGTACAAAAGTTTATTTGCAACTGTTTGTTTCGGTAAAAAAAGGCTGGAGTACGGATAAAGAGTTCTTAAATGAATTAGGATACCAATTATGAAAATATTTTTTGCTATTTTAATTGCACTCTCATTATATGGAGAAGATCTTGCTCTTTTATATCAATCTAAAGGTATTAATGCCGTCATTGAAACCTTAGACAAAGAGTTAACAAAAAAATGGTATTGGAATGCAAAACTTAAAAATATCGATACCAAATACGGATATATGCAAGGCAAAAGCTCTTTTCTTACATGTAACAAAAAGAGTTCAACTCTATCTTATTATAAGAGAGATAAAAACGGCTATTTTAAAGAACATAATCATTTTAAAGCATTAACCGGCAGAATAGACGGAGACAAACAGACAGAAGGTGACAACAGAACTCCTATCGGGATATATAAAATTACTAAAAAATTAAACAAGCTAGACCCATTTTATGGTCCATTGGCTTTTGTTACATCATACCCGAACCTTTATGACAAAATACGTGGTAAGAATGGATCCGGTATCTGGATACATGGAGTACCGAGTAATAAAAAAAGAAAAAAATCTACAAAAGGCTGTATCGCTATAAACAACAGTGATATATTGTGCCTAGAAGAGAGTTTGGATTTTAAAAACACATGGTTGATTATAGCCGATAATACAAATCACAAAGTCTCAAAAAATGCTCTCTCTTCTATATTGAGTCAGCTCTATTCATGGAGATATGCTTGGTTAAAAAATCACCTTAACGACTACCTATCATATTATGACAAATCTTTTATTAGATTTGATGGTATGAAATATAAAAAATTTGTCTCTTACAAAAAAAGAATTTTTGCTAAAAAAGAGAAAAAAAAGATTTTTTTTACTAATGTAAATGTAATTCCCTACCCCGGCAAAAAGAGTATTTTTCTAATCTCTTTTCATGTAAAATATCACACTTTTACTTATAATTTC
>WFND01000113.1 GCA_015484575.1 Helicobacteraceae bacterium | reverse complement strand
TGCTAGTGGCTCTAAGTATGAGATGCAAAATTTAAAAGAGCTTGATGTAAAAGCTGTTTTTTTGACACATCCGGATTTACAGGCCGATATAAATATCATTTTAGGCGTAAATGAACAGAAATTAAATACCACTCATAAGATAATCTCTACAAGCTCATGCAACGCAACCGCTCTGCTTCCTATATTAAAACTGATAGATGATAACTTTCATATTGAGTGTGGGGAGATAACAACTATACATCCATGGCTAAACCATCAAAAACTACTTGATGGCAACTGTATAGGTTCAAAAGATAGAGATGTTACATGTAACTTTGAATTTGGACGTTCTAGCACACAAAATATCATACCCAGCAAGACTACAACCATAGAGGCTTGTTCATATATTTTACCTCACATAAACTCTGATATTATAGCCTCAAGCTCTTTTAGAGTACCGACTGAAACCGTTGGCGTCATAGACGTAACACTATTTGTAAAAGATACATGTAAAGTAGATGAACTTTTAAATTTATGTTACATGTACGAAAAAAATCAGATGCACAAAGTTATTTTAAACAACACCCAAGCACTTGTTTCGAGTGATTTTAAAGCTCAAGAATACACCACTATAATAGATCATCGTTTCACTCACGTAAAGATGGATAAGATGATAAAGTTAAGTATCTGGTATGACAATGAGTGGGGATACGCTTCTAAAGTTGTAGATATAGTTAATATTTTGACATAAAGTGACAATCTTATAAAATATAATTCTCTTTAAAAAGGGGGTTTTCTTGATTTCACAGATACTAAAACGTAGTGGAAGCACTCAAAACTTTCAAGCTTTTAAGATTAAAGATGCCATAAAAAAAGCCTTTAAAAGTGAGAGTATAACTTATGACAATAGTGTTTACGAACATGTCATACAGAAAATATCACGCAGACGTGTAGTTGCCGTAGAAGATATTCAAGATATTATCGAAAAAGAGCTGTATAAGGCACGTTATTTTGAAGTTATGAAATCTTTTATGCTCTATAGATTGATACATAAAATGCAACGTGAACATATATTAGGCATGAACGAAGATACCACTTACATAAATGCTGCACAGACTGTTGAAGAGTATATAAACGGCAGTGATTGGCGTATAAAAGCAAACTCAAATACCGGCTACTCCAATGCAGGACTTGTAAATAACAGTGCAGGAAAAGTTATAGCAAACTACTGGCTAGACAAGATATACTCCAAAGAGGAAGGGTATGCCCATCGAAACGGGGACTATCACATTCATGATTTGGACTGCTTAACAGGTTACTGTGCAGGTTGGAGCTTGAGAGTTCTGCTTGATGAGGGCTTTAACGGCGTCAGAGGAAGAGTAGAGTCTGATGCTCCAAACCATTTTCGTGAAGCCTTGGGACAGATGGCAAATTTTCTAGGTATTTTACAGAGCGAATGGGCTGGAGCACAGGCATTTAGCTCTTTTGATACCTATCTTGCACCTTATGTATTTAAAGATCAGTTATCATATAAGGCTGTAAAAAAAGCTATAAGAAGTTTCGTTTACAACCTTAATGTTCCGGCACGTTGGGGGCAGAGTCCATTTACAAATATAACGATAGACTGGACAGTACCCGCAGATTTAAAAGATCAGATTCCAACAAGAAGGCAGAAGCATCTTTTTAAAGATATAACAGATCTGCAACTTCACAATTTGGCTCTTGAGAGAGGCGTTTACAATCTGCAAGAGATGACTTACAAAGATTTTCAGACAGAGATGAATCTCATAAATAGAGCCTATTATGAAGTTATGACAGAGGGAGATAAAAATGCTCAACCATTTACATTTCCTATTCCTACGGTAAATATTACAGAAGATTTTGACTGGTATGGAGAAAATACAGATCTGCTTTTTCAAAATAGTGCGAAGATAGGCTCATCATATTTTCAAAACTTTATCGGTTCACAATATATGCGTGATAAAGATGGAAAACTTATACAAAATCCACAGGCATACAAACCCGGTCATGTTAGAAGTATGTGCTGTCGTCTTCAGCTAGACCTGCGTGAACTTTTAAAACGTGGAGGCGGTCTCTTTGGAAGTGCTGAGATGACGGGAAGCATAGGTGTAGTAACTATAAATATGGCAAGGCTTGGCTATCTGCACTCAGGTAATAAAAAAAATCTATACAGAGCCTTGGATCATCTTTTAGAGTTGGCAAAATCGACCTTGGAGAAGAAACGCATCTTTATTCAAAAGATGTATGACAGAGGTCTTTTTCCTTATACAAAACGCTACCTTCAAGGATTTAACAATCACTTCTCTACTATCGGAGTAAATGGTTTAAACGAGATGCTTCGTAACTTTAGTGCAGATGAGTATAACATCAGCGATAAAGAGGGCATAGAGTTTTCTCTAAAAATATTAGAACATATTCGTTTACGCATGATAGAGTTTCAAGAGGAGACGGGCAATCTTTACAATCTTGAAGCAACCCCTGCCGAAGGTACGACATACCGCTTTGCAAAAGAGGATAAAAAACGTTATCCTGCAATACTTCAAGCTGGATTTGGAGAAAATATCTATTATACAAATTCATCTCAAATCCCCGTATCTTTTACAGATGACCCTTTTGAGGCATTACAACTTCAAGATGAGTTACAGTGTAAATATACGGGAGGAACGGTACTTCATCTTTATATGCAAGAACGGATAAGTTCAACACAAGCGTGTCGAAAATTTGTGAAAAATGTTATCACTAATTTCAAACTACCTTATATCACCGTAACACCACTGTTTAGTGTATGTCAAAAACATGGTTATCTTAGCGGAGAGTATGAATTTTGTCCGAAATGCGATGAAGAGCTTATTCAAAACCACTTAAAGGAGGAGAAAAATGTCTCGTGAAGATATTTTAAAAAGTTTACAAAATCAACGTACAAAATGTATAGTTTACACTAGAGTCATGGGTTATCATAGACCTGTTGAAAGCTTTAATATAGGTAAAAAAGGCGAACATATGCAGAGAAAAAGTTTTATCGAATATAAAAAAAACTGTGCCTAAGGCTATATACGATATTACACCTTTTAGCTTATTGGATTTTCCCGATTATCCTAGTGCCATAATCTGGTTTGCGGGGTGTAATATGAGGTGTCAATACTGCTATAACCCTGAAATAGTATTTTCAAAAGGCAAAATAGATACAGACAAAGCACTCAATTTTTTAAAGAGCCGTCAAGGTCTGCTTGAAGGAGTTGTTTTAAGTGGAGGAGAGGCGACACAATATATAAATCTTAAAGAATTTTGCACCTCCGTAAAAGCACTTGGATATAAGATAAAACTAGATACAAACGGCACAAACACCCAGATGATAAAGAGTCTGATTGAAGAAAATCTAATAGATTATATAGCACTAGATTATAAGGCAACTGCCGATAAATTTTACAAGATAACTAACAATAAAAACTTTAACAGCTTTGAGCATACCTTAAAATACCTTCTTACATGTAAAGTAAATTTTGAGATAAGAACAACCCTGCACAGCGACTTGACAGATGAAGAAGATATTAATAACATCATAAAAGATCTTACAGAAAAAGGCTACACAAACACCTATTATATACAGATTTTCAAAAACGATGTCACTACTATAAATAATTTACCAAATCCTATAAAAAACTTTGACAGGAGTAAACTTTTAAGTAATTTACATATAGAATAT
>WFND01000112.1 GCA_015484575.1 Helicobacteraceae bacterium | reverse complement strand
TGTAAATAACAATAATGTTAGAGATGATGTAGAGAGATGGATATATGAGAACTATAAAGATAAACATCCTATTTATGTTGATATTGCTATGCAGGCTGGGAGGGCTTATAAAAAAGTGTTGGAGACTCCTGAGAGGGCTAAGGAGATTCATGATGAAGTTGTAGCACCAGGTGATTGCGAATCTTATTATAAAATTTATGCGATATATTCTAATGAACATTTGTTGATAAATCAAGATATAGTAACAAAATATTTTAGAAAAAAAATATATTTCAATACAAGTGAGAGAGAAATAATTTATTTGCAGTATGATAAGCTGCTTAGTGGTGATACCTACTCCATTCCTGAAATTGAAGAGATGAAATCGTTATGTGATTTTAACACAAATCAATATGAGAAGTAGGATATGAAAAGAATAGGGGTCAGGTAACAACTACAACTTTTTACTTTTAACAATCTTCCCAACACCCTGTTGCGATATCCCAACCACCTCTGCTATCATCTGTTGAGAATACCCGGCTTTGTATGCCTGAAGCATCTTTTCATTTCGCTCTTGTTTGTTATTATACTTGCCGATGATGCCGATCAAGTACTCTTTTGTTCTTTTCTCTTGAGACTCTGTTGCAACTACAAGCGAAGATGCTTTTGCTATAGTCTTCATCTCCTCTTTATCTACAGGTGCGGTTATAAACTCGACAATCTCATCGACACTCTTATTGAAGTTTTTATATACCCAAGCATTTTTTAAACAATTTGGCATTCTGTTTTGATTGATAAAATATTGAAAAGATGAAAAGCGATATTCCTTCAAATCTTTAACAATATTCGCTTTAAGAGGATTTTGTTCTATATATCTTATAAGTGTATAAAGATAATCTTCATCCGTTACATACCAAGACTTATAACGCCCCTGCCAAAGATGCCCTGATCGTTTATATTTTTTGTTAAAATAGATCGAATAACGCATCCCAAGTTGTCGCATAAATTTTGAGAGATTCTCTTTTTTGGTTTCAATAAGCAGATGATAGTGGTTATTCATCAGGCAAAAATTATGGATGATGATATTGAACTCTTTTAAAAGTTTACACAGCATCTCTTCAAATGTTTCAAAATCCTCCTCATCTAAAAATACATCTCTTTGTTCCACTCCTCTGTTAAGCACATGATAATAACCCGGGATTTCGATTCTTGGTTTTCTTGGCACTAGACTTCCTTGGTGTTATGAAAAAAATTGTTGGAATTATAGCATAAGTTGTAGTTGTTACCTGACCCCTAACTCCATTTGTGCTATTTGTTAAATTCCCCGTCAAGACAATGGGAACGCTTAACCCACTATCTCCTTGGGGGGATGTATTAGACAAAGGTATTAATTACAATCAGCTCCTACAGCAGATCCTGAACCATCAACACAAAGAGTACAAGAAGCACTGTTTTCTCCTCCACCTATGATAGTTGAGAGGCTTACTTTTCCTCCTTTCATTGCATGGGTTTCTCCTTCTAAAATAGAGTGACGAATAGTCAGTGGATAAGAGTACTCACTAACAACAGCATAATGATTATCTGAACCTCCTTTGCCAATAATTGTTGAGTTGGTTATGGTAGTATTGTCAGCATTGTAGTTGTATATGCCTCGAGCTAAAGTGTAGCCAAATGCCTCTATTCTTGCATTGTTAATTGTAGGTGAAGAGTTGCTGTTACGTATGCCATAGCTTGCACAATTCTTACCAGATGCAGAGATGCTAACATTGTCAATTGTGGGGGATGCTGATGATATATTATATATTCCATAGCTTCCATCACCTCCAATTGTGCTTATAGCTACATTGCTTATGATAGGTGAGGTTTGTTTATTATAAATACCATAGGCAAATCTTCCATTTGTATAAACTTTAATATTCTCAACATTAAACTTATAGGTACCCTCATTGTAAAGTGCTACTACGTACGTTCCAGCTGCACTATTAGTAACATATAAGTTAGTTAATGTGCTACTGTTAGCTCCTACGATAGTTGCAACTGTTGCATCCATAGAATTACCACCAATAGCACCCTTTAGTATCGTAACATCTTTTCCACTTCCAGAGATTGTGACATAGCTTTTCATCTGTATAGGAGTAGTTATTTCATAAATGCCCGGACCTATGTAAAGCAGATAAGGATTAGTACTATTAGCATCAGTAATTGAGTTTAGTGCAGTTTGAATATCACTAAACTGACCACCTGACTTAGCAACTGTAACAACATTTTTCATCTTTTTTACAATAGGGATTACATAAAAATCCGCAAAAGATGATGAGCTCAGTGTAGTGAGCAACATAAGGCTTAGGGTTAGTGTTTTTAGAATACGTGTCAACATAGTGACTCCTTATTTAGTAAGTTTAGTTTAAAAGATACATTATCAGTGCCGGTGAAGCAGAACTATTTACAAACTCATCTGCTCCGATGTCATAGCCATTACCTTGAGGGCGTGTATCACCATCTATATCAGTAAAAATACCTGCCATAACTCCAGCATCTTTGGCAACAGAGTTAGCTCCGATGTGGTAGCCATCTTTAAAGTCAGGGTTTCCGGTATAATCATTTACAGTATTGATAGTTCCTTGACCATCTGTCTGTGTTAAATCACCCCAGAGTGTTGATTCTGCGTTTATCTCAGTTCCATCCCCCACATAAATACCTGTGGGGTGTCCTGTGATGATATTATTTACTAGCCCAATATTGGAATGATCATTAGAGAACTCTACATATCCAATCAATATAGCGAAATCAGTATCGTTATTGGCTATAGTGTTATGAGCAAAAAGACCTGTAGATAAGAGGGTTTGAATGGCAGGATAGCTAGATCCTGTTGAGTTGTTATCAGCAATAATGTTATTACCTACTTTAAATGCAAGAGTATTATATATATACAGAGCAGCAACTTTGCCGCTTGAATTGTTGGAAATAATATTATTAGTGAATATAAGCTTACTACTTAAAATTTGCATCAAATCTGCTCGAGAAGACTTATTGTTGGTAAAACTATTATGGCGAATTTCAGCATCTGCGTATCTCAATTTTAAAATTCTATACGCACTTCCATTTGCAACACCATTAGCATTAAATATATTATCATTTAGCTCTAATGTTCCTAAGCTTGATGACGATATTCCATGGAAAAATAAGGCACTATCTTCCCATGAACGATTTTCTTGAAATGTAGATCCTAAGATGCTAGCATTAGCCTCAATAATTGCCAATGCACCTCCATAAGCACTTTTTTTTCCATCAGCCCAATTGTTGGTAAATGTACAATTTTCAATACTAAGCGTACCGCCTCGAACATAGACAGCACCGCCATACATGTAATCTTCTATATCAGTCCTTGCAGAGTTATTAGAAAAGATAACATTTTCAAGCGTTAGTGAATTAGAACGGTCAACAACTAATCCTGAACCTGGTCTATCAGTAAGAGCATTGGTAACAGTAATACCTTTAATTCTTATCCAAAGATTATCTCCAAGAGTTATACCACCACGAGTGCCTTCACCATCAATAACAGTTACATGTATTTTTGGATTAAGCACTACGGGGGTTGTTGTTGTGCCGTCCCAACCACCTAAAATATTAACAACTTCACCTTCTTGGATTAGCATAACTTCATCATTAGTACCCGTATAATTTCCAGCACCCATATATATTGTATGAAATGACTGGTTATCTACTCTTGATAGTGCCCTCTCGAGACTACAAGGGTCTGCTTGTGAACAATCTCCAGTTCCACTTGAGGTCACAAAATGATAGCGTGTGGCTATTTGGGCATCTGCAAAAGATGATGAGCTCAGTGTAGTGAGCAAGATAAGGCTTAGCGTTAGTGTTTTTAGAATATGTGTCAACATAGTGACTCCTCATGCTATAAATTCTACACAAAGAGTATAACACTAAGTTGTGTCAAAGTTATGTCTTGAGGGGTAATTTTATTTAAACTTATTGACAAAAAGGCACACATTAGTACAATTATCACATGATTACATACAATTGGCAGGTTTAATACTTATCACTCAAAAAATTGAGTGATAAGTTTAGATAGGTAAAACGCGGATTTTTTGAGAGAGTTTCTCTTTTAAAGTGTTTTCTATGGCAAAAAGTGTGCCTGTTGTTGAACTAGCACAACCGTTGCATGCTCCTAGATAGCGGATATATACATCTATATACTCTTCACCCTCTTTTATATCGATAACTTCCATATTTCCACCGTCCATAACAAGGAATTGGCGTAAGTTTTCATCTACAACAGCATCTACTGCTTTGATTTTTTGCACAAGCGTCATAGCCTCAAAGTCTCCTTCGAGTCCAGCATCAGCGGCTGCTGCCATCTTCTCTTCATCCATCTGCTTTCTTACATCGGCAAGAATGTCAACAAGGTAGTATTCACGTGCTTCATGACCACCCGGTTTTATACATGATTTACAAAATGCACCGGCTTTTGTGTAGTCTGTTATCTGCTCAACTGTTGTTAAATCATTAAGGCGAATCACCTCTTGAAGTGTTCCTAAAGATACTCTAGCACATTCACAAACTATGATATCCTCTTCAAAACTCTCGCTCTCTACACCCATATAAAGTCCGGCGGCTTTTTTGATAACATCATAGGCCATGACTGAACAGTGCATCTTTTGCGGTGGAACTGCAGGAGTATCAGGATCATCACGAAGTGCCATCTCTACATCAATATTTGTTATCTTAACAGCTTCTTGAACCGTTTTGCCTATGCAAAGTTCTGTCATAACATCAGAAGATGCGATAGCTGTTCCACAGCCAAAACTTTTAAACTTGGAGTTTACGATAGTATCTGTCTTAGGGTCTATCTCCCAATACAGACGCACAGCATCTCCACAAGACTCCGCACCAAAATCAGCCACGATTAGCTTATTGCCGTGTGCAGCTGCCTCCTCCTCGGTTATCTCGCCTTGGTGCTGAGGATTATTCATCAATGTTGTTACTTTGTTAGAGTAAGCGTCCCATAGAGATTCGCCTAATATATCATTTTTTGCGATTTTGTCTCCTTTTAGACTTATTTTTAGTGTAATTCACACTCTTGAACTTCTCCTCCGGGAGTCGGTTGTACTTTTGCGTATGAGCTAGAGATTTTACGAAGACGCTCTACCGCCTCTTTGAAGTGATTTATTACATAATCTACCTCTTCATCGGTTGTAAAGCGACTTAAACTAAGGCGTATCCCTGTGTGAGCAAGTTCATTATCTGCACCAATAGCCAACATAACAGTATTTGCTTCTAAATCTTCACTAGCACATGCTGAACCTGTTGAAGCACCTATTTGACCATTGTTTAAATCCCAAAGCATTCCTTCACCTTCAACTCCACGAATAGAGATGAGAATAGTGTTTGGGGTTCTGTTTGCTCTATCACCGACTGTAAAAGTCTCAGGAATACTCTCAAGCAGTGCATCTTCTAATCTGTCTCTTTTTTTAGCAATCTCACTCATCTTCTCTTGCATATTTTCAGTAGCTAGTTCAATAGCTTTTCCCATAGCAACTATATAAGGAACATTTAAAGTACCCGAACGTCGTCCGCCCATATGCTCCCCGCCATGAAGCAGTGGAGACAGCTCTTGAGACTCTTTTATATATAAAGCTCCAACACCTTTGGGTCCATGAAATTTATGTGCAGACATAGACATAAAGTCCACATTTACGCTCTGCATATCTACAGGTATTTTACCGACCGCCTGAACTGCGTCACTATGAAAAAGTACACCTCTCTCTTTACATATCTCGCCTATCTCTTTGATAGGAAAAATCATTCCTGTCTCATTATTTGCCCACATTACGCTAACAAGAGCTGTTTTATCTGTTATAAAACTTTTTACCGTCTCTGCTTCAACGATACCCTGTTCATTGACAGGCAGATATGTAACCTTTACGCCCTGCTCCTCTAAAAACTTACATGTAGATAAGACAGAAGGATGCTCCACTTCAGTGGTTACAATATGGTTTTTATCTCCATTTATGATTTTATCAATCCACACAGACTGAAGAACCCAGTTGTTTGATTCTGTTGCACATGAAGTAAAGATTATATCATCACTCTCTGACGCATTTATTGCGGTATATACCTGATCTATTGCTTTGGAAATTGCAGGATGTGACGCAGTACCAAATTTATGTAGTGAGTTTGGATTACCATAAAGCTCACTGAAAAATGGCATCATTACCTCTACAACTTTTGGATCAACCATTGTTGTAGCGTTATTATCCATATAAACTTGCATCTAAATTCCTCTAAATTTTAATTAAGACAAAATTTGTCTTGTTTTGATAATGAGATAATAAAACAAGTGTGTTTATAGATTGCTTAAAGAATTTTGATACTTAAGAATCTTTAACCTTAGAAGTATCTAATATATCATTTTCTGTTTTTACGCAGTTTCTTCCACTATTTTTTGCTAAATAGAGTGCTTTATCGGCTCTGTCTATGATATCTTGCATACTCTTACCCTCGACAACTTGAGCAATACCGATACTGACTGTCACTTTACCTACAGTCTCAATCTCTAAATTTTCTATAAAAACTCTAAGTTTCTCAGCTATTTTACCAGCATCTTTAAGTGAAGCCGTAGGAAGAAGTGCAATAAACTCTTCTCCTCCCCATCTGCACACTATATCTATATTTCTTAATGTCTTCAATAGACTGTGAGAAATCTTAATCAATACATTATCCCCGACATTATGCCCATAGGTGTCATTTACCCGTTTAAAAAAGTCTATATCCAAAATGAGAAGAGACATCTCATTGTGTCTTTGAACCATGGCAGAATAAGAGGATAGATATAGCTCTGAAAATTTATAGCGGTTATATAAGCCCGTCAAAGAGTCGGTCGAAGCTTTAATCTCATACTCTCTGTTTTTATCTTTAAGCAGGTTGTTTATCTCGTGCAGCTCCTCTTGATACTCTTTCATTAACGAGACCCACTTTGAATATGTTAAAGATATAAGTTCATGCTGTGCGATTATTCCAGATAGAGAACCCTCATCATCTACCACAACAACTCTTCTATAATGTTTGGATCTAAGAAATTCCAAAGCCTCTTTTATAGAAGCATCTTTGTGTATCGTATCGACAGGATATGACATATAATGACTTATCTCAAGAGTTAAATCACTTCTCTGTTTTATAAGTTTCATAATATCTTTAGTTGTCAGTATCCCTATAGGTTTCATATTTTCAACTACTATTGTATTGTCAAATGAATTTTTTATCATATCATTCAATAAAACAGATGTTACAATATCTCTGCTCACCCATTTCATCCTACGACCCAATTTTAAAAAATCTATCAGCTTATAGTTGTCCATTAAAGTATCAGGGTCTATATTGCTTGTTATATCACTGTTGGTTACTAAGCCATAGAGTCTGTTGTCAGAGTGAACGACACAGATATACTCTACGGATTCATTTAGATATTCTAACGTGTCTAGTACATTTTTATCTTTGTGAATGGTAGGTATAATCTTTAAGTCCAACTTAGACAGGGGCATATCCAAATCCATACTGTTATTTTGAATGTTTAATACATCTATAACTGTCAAAAGTCTAAAACAGTCCCTGTCTATAACAATAATATTTCTATGGTCTTGTTCTAGCATGATGTCTAGAGCATCCCCAATACTGCAAGATATATCAACATGAGTTACTGACGTACTTGCTATATCGCTTACCGATGGAAATTTCATCTATTCTTTATCCTTAACGAAAATTAACTCTATTTATTTTAGGCTTGTATGTTGGATCTTTACCCTCAACCGTCCACAGTTTTTTACTCAAAGCACTAACCGATTTCATAAATCCATCATCAAAACTCTCTATAAAATCAACATCTTTAAAATGTTTCTCAAGCAGTCCTTTTTCATACTCAAATCCATCTCCGTCTATCTCTAGTTTAATCTCTTTGGAACTTGACAGATTTGCTAAAAACCATAATGCTAAAAACTCTTCTGAAAATCTGTTTAAGACAGAATCTGAAAACTCTTCAAAGTTATTATATCCACTTAATTCATATATCTTAATGATAAGAGAGAGTGTTTTGTGCAAATGGACAAGAGGAACCATAGAAAAAAGCATACGCCCGACACTCAGCCCCGCCGTATGAACAGCACCTATAAATACCCTAGCTCCTCCATCAGTGTCACCAAAATTATTTGTTTTTAACCCTATTAGACCTATATCTGTATGATAATGTCTTCCGCACCCTTTGGCACAACCTGAAAATCCTATTGTGATTCCATGTTCTGATATTTTATCTAGCGGAATATATCTTGTCTCATTTTTAATACTCCAAAAAGAGTAAGGGCATAGACTTCCTGCACAAGTGATGATAGTTGAACTCTGTTTTGGCGAAGCAAAAGGGACGCTTCTCTCTTTCAGACCAAAAAGATAGATATTTTGATCAATTCCAAGTCTTATCTGTAAATTATTTTCTGACACAAACTCTGCTATGCTTTTCATCTCATCAGCGTCTAATCTGGCAAAATCGGTCTCATAGCAGTAAGAGTATGTACCGTCTTTTAAAAGCTCATTTTGAGAAAAAGCCACTTTTTCAAGCTGTAACTCCCCTCCGCTACTGAATTTTTTGCCATACTCTTGCTCTATATAGCCTTTTAAAGTATCTATACCTATATCTTCTATAAGATAAAATAGTCTGGTTTTAGAACGTGTAAATCTTGAACCATGTAGATAAAATGCCTCAACAAAAGCCTTAAAAAAGTCAAATACCTCATCTTTTAAGAGAAAAATATCACCATCTTGTGCAATCTGCGTATTTTTACCGCCCATATAGACGTTAAATCCAAAAACACCATCTTTTTTTGCCAGTGCAAAGTATAGATCATTTGCAAAAAATGAGGTAACACTGGCACGATTTCCAGAAACACCGATAGATACACGACGTGGCAACATACCGACATAGCGTGGATTTTTAACGATGTACTCTTGCATCTGCATAATTATCGGGTAAGTCTCTATCTCATTGTATCTTCCAAGACCATCATAAACATTTGTTACTATATTTCGTATATTGTCGCCGAAACTCTGCCATGTCGTGAGTCCATGAGAGTTTAGTTTTTTCCAAATTTCCAAAACGTTATCTGCTTCAAGATCATGCAGTTGAAGTCCCGCTCTTGCCGTAATGATAATAGTTAAATCATACTCAGCTACCACCTCTGCAATATATGAAAACTGCTCGCTGCTGAGTCTTCCTGCAGGAACACGAAGACGCATAGTAAACTCATCTTCTAAAAAGGCGGCAGTAAAGATTCCAAAATCTTGAAGATAAAATCTGTCACCTTCTCCAAGATTCTCAAAATCAAGACTCTCAAACTCTGCAAAGTAGTCATAAGGTCTTAATCTAGCCTTATATCTTTCACGTTTATTGAGCTTTAAATCTATATTTTTATCTGGCATAATTAGCTCCAAAGCAGTTTTTAAAGTGTATTCTACCTAATAATAATTAGAGTGCCTATAAAAAAATAAAGTTTTAATGAGTGCGTACGTAATAGGTATCTCTATCTTGCCAAGGAAGCGTATCATCTCCCCAATCACTGTAAAAAAGCACTTTTTTACCATCCGGGCTTACATTGACTAGAGAATTATGCCCTGATGTATGGGTTTGTGCAAAACGATTTACAATGTGATTATCCGGACCGCTATAGTCAAGTTTTACGGCAAAAACTTCTCTGTGTCCCTCTGCATTTGTACTGGCATAACACCAACCTTTACGATTATAATTTCGACAAGAGATATGACCGCCATTGTACTTATCTGGAAGCAGTCGTATTCTATAACCGTCAGATAGTCGGTATATCCAAATTCCGCTATTATCACCATATTGTTGTGTATAGTATTCAAATTGAACATAAACTTCATCTCCGTTTATGTCCACACCCAAATCCCCGTGACCGCCACTATTGGCTAGGGTTCTTACAAAACTTAGGTTCATGTCGTATTGCTCAATCTTATCATCAGAACTAAGTAAAATATGATTACCCAAAGGTGAAACAGATATCCAATCAAAAACTTGACCCTCGTCCGGCCATAGTGCCGCAGGTAGGTCTTTGGTAACTTTTATCTGATCTGATTTCATATCATATACAATGGCAGTGAGATGATCTGAACCATTTTTTCGTGCAGCAAAGACAACATATTTATCGTTAAAATCGATATTTCCTTCATATTTTCCAAGAGTGAACAGTTGATAATTTTGTTCATTAAAATTGTGTATTAAATCAAAGCTTATGTTATTGTCTCTCCTGTGAATAGTTCCCTTCCAAAATTGACTGCCCCATATACCATAAAAAACATCTGGATAGACACTTGAAAATTTCATCTCTGAAAGAGCACCGTTTTTATTGTAAAGTATGCTGAGATTATTTTCACCACTAGTGATAGCCAACTCTTCAAAAGTTTTTGCATCATAAAGCCTGTAGCCCAATCTATACATACTCATATCACTGTTAAAGGCTTGTGTCTTAGGATAAGGATGAGTATTTCCAACTTGATTAATTCTATCAGTAATTCTTGTAACCGTAGTGTTAAACTCCGCATCAACAATAGAGTCTAAATAGTTGGGTTTTGCAACACTACTGTTTGTTGGTATATAGACAAACTCACTTGAAGGTGGATAGCCATCTGTTTTTTTCTTTGCGATAATAGAAGGCAAAACAGCCATAGAGTAATAATCCAACACATCAGCCAACAACATAAAAGGCAATAGAGTTATAATAAAAAATTTAAGCACTATCTCCCTTTTTACCTGTTTTTCTATTTTTAAATCAAAAAATGGATACTATAAGTACCGCTATAACCGTCAATCTTGCCATAAACGCTCTTACCGTCACCCCTGTTTTTTATCTTGAAAAATAGAGTATCGCTATATTTTCCAACTATCTTGGCACTGTAAAGCTCTAAAACATTTTCATAATTTTTAATAACAGCTCTGCGTGAAAAACTTTTATCAATTTTATCGCCTTTGACTATTTTATACTCAATTACCTTATGAACTCCTATAAACTCCTTTTGACTTTTTTTTCTCTGAATATGGTGATGTATATGCAACTAGAAAAGTATCATCTTGGTAAGTTTTTTTATGAGTGATTTGAGTGTTTTATAAAACTCTAATTGCCATAATTTACCCTTAAGCAGATTGGCTTTTCTATCATAATAGATTGTCTGCTCATCATAATCAAAATATTTAGCTCTTGAGATAGCAAAGCCTTTGACATCAGGTATCAGAGGATGTTTGGGAATGTCAAAAAAGCTATACTCCTGCTTAGCCGGTAGTGTAATTATATGGGGA
>WFND01000111.1 GCA_015484575.1 Helicobacteraceae bacterium | reverse complement strand
CTTTATTATTTACCTATTTAATCTTATCTCAAAATATGTACGTATATCCTCTTTGCTTAGTATTTCACTAGGTTCCAAATAACCTATATTATCATCCTCTATATCGTCCGTATAAAGCAGTGCTACAACAAAAAGTTTAAAATTAATCCCCTCAAGTACATTTAGACTACACTCAAATATTTTTTTTAACCCCATACCGTTTTTAACAAGGTTATAGATATCATAATAATCTCTATATTTGGCTCTTAAAAAGAGTACATTCACTTTCATAGCAGCGATTGACTCCAGAGATGATAGATTAAACTTCTGTATCTTTATAGGTCTTAAAAACCCCCACTTTGCATTAAAAAAAGTAACTTTTACCCCATCTAAAAGTAAATCTATCTGTTCATCCGTTTGATGAAGTATCTCTTTGTTTTTAAATGTTTTTACATAGTTAAAAATCTCTTGCTTATTAAAACTATCCTCATAGGTAAAAAAGTCTAAATCTTCACTTTTCCTATGACACAAATGCATACTTAAAGCTGAACCACCTACCAATACGTACTTATCTAAAAAAGTACAATCCTTTACCATTTTTACCAATAGGTCTTGTGTATCAGGAAGCAAGCATTTTAAATTTTTCAAATCGTTCATTTTTTACCTTTTTCAAATAATCTGCCTCTATATCCATTCCAAAAAACACTCTGGCAATCATAAAATTTAATTTTATAAAGCGTGTATCACTCTTTACCATCTCTTCCCATGCACGTTTCATCATACGCTTTCCAAAAAGCACAAACCCTAAACGTATGTCATCAAAGTCAGCATATTTGTAAAGATACTCTATAAACAAATTCTCTCCTGCCTCTTCGTAACTTAGATTTTTGCTGTATGACCAAAATATCCCCTTGTCACGTAAACGTTGAAACAACGATACCTTTTGACGATAGATTTTATAGATTTTGGAGATGGCGATATTGGATAGACCTAAATAGTCTGCTATGGCTTGTTGTGTATAGCCATCTGCTATCGCATGTGCTATTGCTGTCTCTCTGGTATTGTTTGCAAAGTGCAGATTAAGTGCCTTTTTTGTTTTGGGCACAATCACCTCATGCACCATCTCTAGTTTGGTATTAAAAAGAGTATCAACTTCTTGTAGCTCCTCTTTAGTAAGTTTTTCTTTAAAATCGCACCCATTTATGAGTTCATAATTCAAGTGTTTCATTTGCACAGTTTTACTAGACATTGCCCATGCAAATTCTCCTATTGTTTGTACCATACCTGCTTTTATAGGATTACACTCTATGTATTTTACTAAACTTTTAAGATACTGCTCATCATAAACATACCAAGACTTAAAACGCCCCTGCCACAAAGGACCTACCCTGCTATATCGTCGGTTAAAGTACATACTATATCGTGAATTTATCTGTCTCATCAACAAAGAGAGGTTTAGAGCTTCTGTCTTAATAAGCAGATGATAGTGATTGTCCATAAGTACATAGGCATATATTTCAAACCCATATACCTCTGCACTCTCTTCCAAGATTTCAAGAAACTGCTTACGGTCATCATCGTACGTATATATCGTACGTCTCTCAACACCACGATTGATAATATGATAAAACCCTATACTTTCCATTCGTTTTTTTCTAGCCATAGGTATAGTATATCATATTTAAGTAAATAGTAAGGACTTGACCCTTTTTTTATCCCAGTTTCTCTATCAATCCACCAACAATCCACCAATATCAAATTTGAATCTTTTTTCCAAAAAGAACGACAACGCCTGCCAGGTAATCTCGGCGGCGGGATGCTCCGCCCTATACTGCAAGATTACTTCAGTCAAATCACTTATTCCCCACAGATACGAAGCATTATAGGCGAGTTTTGCCTCACCAAAGCGGAGGGCTTGTTTGAGGGAGGGATATTCTTGTTTGAGTAGTTTTGTTCTTCTTTTCCAGTCAAATTTTTCCAATTTCTGCTCATCAGCCAAAACACCGTTTGCATAGTACAAGTCTACAGTCCATTCATGTACTAGTCTTGCATTTCCAGCTTGCATTACAGATATTAAAACCGTCATGAAAAATAGATAGGCAATTATAAACTTTTTCATCTGTCCATCTCCAGTACTTTCTCTACATCAAACTCACAGTCTTGTAAAATCCCGTCATTGATAGAGTAAACACCTCCACTAAGTGCTTGGTCGTATTTATAATATTTTTTTACGCGTTTTTCGGTATTAATTTGCCATTCTGTAGTATTTTTTACATCTTGTCTTGACATTGGTTTTGTATTTCTATTTGTACTCAAATAGTCATTACAATTTATTGCTTTCCATATTTTCTTTTCCCACTCCCTCGCATGATTCACCAAATCAGAATCAGCCAGCATCGCCTGCTCTGTTTTGAATGCCTGCATCATCACTGCACGTTCTACTGCTTTTTTATAAGTGGCATAGACTTTGCGCTCCACATCATCCCTCACCCCATTGTTATTAGTGTCTATCCCAAGAAGCGTAGCGTCATTAAGTGCCTTATCTGGCTCAGGTGGAAGTGTGTGTCCGTT
>WFND01000110.1 GCA_015484575.1 Helicobacteraceae bacterium | reverse complement strand
GAAGATGCCATCACTTTGGCTTCAATGTTTTCTGAAATGGTTAAAGGAGATACTTTAAAAAATTCAAAAGAGACTTTAAACATCATGAAAGAGCAGATACAAGGCTCTGCTGCAGCACAACAAAAAAGTGCAAAAATTGTTTTGGCTTCATTTGAAGCAGCTCTGATTAATCACAAAAATTTAAAAAACGGTATAAAAGAGGATATGTTCAAACTACCTATAGAGCTTTAAATTTTACCAAACCAAAGTTCTAGTGTCGCTTTAAAAATATAGTTCTCTTTATAGTAATATTTGCGATCCCACTCTACGATAGGTTCAACTTCATAAAAGAGCCATTCACGAAAAAACTGCTCTTTATAGACCATACCCAAGCGGTAGTTGTCTATACCGCTGTGTTCATATCCATCGGGTACATAATCTGGATGATTAACAAAATATTGACTATCTCCCGAAACTGCGATATAGCCGTTAAAACCCTCTTGATACTGCAAGGTATTAAAGTATGCTAACTGTGCAGAGTAACGTTGCCCCTCTTTTTGCGTTTCACTTTCACGTTTAAGCAAAATACGAACCATCTCGGTAGATGAGATACGTCTATCAAAATACATTCTTGTCTCTTCTTCTATCTCATCTTCTATAGAGTACTGAATCTCCTGTATCGGACGCAATCTCCAGTCATAAAAATCAAATGGATATTGAAATCTGGCACGTACAAAAGGGTTTATACCCGTAATACCGGCAGTAAAGTCTGTCTTAAAACCATCTAAAAATTCCGGTATAAAATATTTCAATCCGACACTCGCATCTTTTGCTTGAGGATCTGGAACCTTATCATTTACATCGGCGTCTGCCTCCTCTCCGATAAAAAGTTTTAAGGAGTCTTCCGTATGTGGAAGATTTATATTGAAACTAACGGCTGCTTTAAACTTATGAGTCTCTCTCATATTAAATTCAGGTCCTATACGAACACGTAAATAACTCTGATTGTTTGCATTTAAGAAGGTCTCATCTTTGAAAAAATTACTAAAATAATCAGACATTGATGCCGAAGCGTTATTCTCTTTGACTCTCTTTTTACTTTTAGTGGTGTTATCGTCTTTTATAGCCAATGCCCAATCCGTAACCTGCTCATCAGCATTACTAGAAACTACTTTTACCTTATGCGTAACATACTTATGCACATTATCAATACCCTCAATAACATGGTCTATGTAGAGCTTTTGAGTTTGATTGCTCTCATTTGTATCATTTTTACTTGCACTATCATCTGCGTAAACAGATATTACAAAAATAAGCAGAAAAAATATTTTCATCAATTGATGACCTTCTTAAAGATTAACAACATCTTATCATCTTTATCATAAAGCGATAATTTTCGTTTTTCAATGAGTTTTAGATGTCTGTTCTTTTTAAAAACAGATAGCGGATGAAAATATTGTGTAATTATCTCACTCTCTTTTTTAAACGTATCATCACTTTCACGCTCAAAAAGTGTAAGTTCTGTGTGTAGCATCGAAGATTCAAAGAGAGCATCTACGCTTAAAAAAAGATTCTCATCTTGAGCAACCATCACACCCTCCGCAACATCAGCAAAACCATGCAGTGTGTTTATATCTGCCATAAATATACCATCACTATTTAAAGAAGATGCAATATCAGATAAAAACTTATCCAAGTTTTCACTATCTAAAAAATTGAGTACATCAAAAACAGCTAAAATGGCATCAAAACTCTCATCTACATCGGCAATATCTCTACATGTAACATCAAGACCTCTGCTTGTCGCTTCTTGTACCATTGAAGAGCTAAGGTCTATACCTTTACATGTAAGATGCGATAACTTCTCTATCAAAGCACCGTCTCCACAACCGACATCGAGTAAATTTGTAACACTATAGTTATTTAGCAGGTCTATGTATATTTGATGCAAATTTTCTGTAGCTTCTTCTATACCTAAGAGATGTTGAACCTTTGCATAAAGATTTAAACCCATATAATCTCCTCGTCTTTTTCAATATTTTACACAAAACAATTAAAAATAAAGCAAAATTTTAATATTATAAGTAAAGGGTCACCCCTAAATTTTAAATAGAGGAGATATTAATGAAAGCAAATAATCAAGAAGCAATATCACTCATATCAGAGTCACATGAGTTAATTTATCAAGCAGATAATGAGCTAAATAAAAATGACGCTAGAGTATGTGAAAATATTGCAAAATATGTGCAATTAAGAGAGCAGATCGTAGAAAAAAGTATAAAAGATTTTTACGATACATACCAAGAGATTAAAAACTGTTCATTTGAAGGAGCAGAGATAACCCATACGGGTGAAAATCTTGAGGATATAAAAGAGCATTTTTATGCCCAAAGCCCAAAAATAGAGCCTTTAACCGTTGCTCATGTAAGTACAGGCGGTTTTTCATCTTTTATTATTGGGATTATATATTTTGTCATAACCATGGCTATACTCATTGCAATAGGTGTGGCAAAATCAGGACACATGGTCTATTTAGATGCTGTTCCGACTTTTGCTATGTATGAGCCTATTTTTAGCTATTATTCCAATCTCATATATCCGGCAAATCCAGTGCCTCTAATCGGTTTAGGTGCTATGGCAGGTGTCAGTTTTATTATCGCACTGCTTTTTGCAATGATACGTTATCACGGAGTCTCAAACAGAAATCTTCATGCGGCTAAAAAGACACTTGAAGCAGCTCAAGAGCATAAAGCTGAAAAAGATATTCAAAACAGTAAAATATTGACTCTATGCGAATATACACATAACATAGACAATAGTGTTAACTCTTTAAATGTATATCTTGAAGAGTACTGTGCAGTCATGAAACGTATCTTACATGTAGAAGGTGATGACTACAATAACTACTGTGAGCTTTCACGCCAAAAAATTCAAACAGGTGTAATACTTTACAATACAATGCAAAAAGTTATGCACACAAATATCATAACAGTAGGGGCAGAGGTAAATCCTGAAAGTCATCATGAACTAGCTCTTGCTAAGCACTACCTAGAAGCTATTAAGCATGGTGAACTTGAAAACTATGATGGAGAGCTGAGTTATGAAGAAGTTCAAATCAAACATAATGATGAACACGAAGAGAGCATAGAACATGAAGAGAGTCTTGAGCATGATGAAAATGAACATCATCACGAAGAGAACATAGAACATGAAGAGAGTCGTCATGAGCATGATGAAAACGAACAACATCACGAAGAGAGTCATGAACACACCGAAGAAGATTTACAACACGAAGAACAACACGAAGAAAATTTACAACACGAAGAAAATTTGCAGAGCGAAGAGACTCATGAGCATCACGAAGAAAATTTAGAAGAAGAAAAAGCTCAAGAAATTGAGCAAGAACAAGAAAATAAAAAAGAAGATACTCAGCACTAAGTGCTGATTACTTCATTTATCTTCTCATAAATATCTAATACCTCGCCTTTTTTCTCAAAAAAACTATTTTTATTTGCTATTAGATATGTTGTAGATTCCATTATATGCTCTACAACCTCAAGTCCATTTTGTTTCATTGTAGTACCTGTCTCGACAATATCTACAATCATATCAGCAAGACCGACTAAAGGTGCTAACTCTATAGAGCCGTATAACTTTATTATATCTGCAGAAACAGCACGCTCTGCAAAATATCGTTTTGTGATATTTACCATCTTTGTAGCAACTTTTATCTCTGCTTTGGAGAAATCAAGTTTTTCACCCTTTCTCATTCCAATAGCTACTTGACATCTTCCACGCTGAAGATTTAACAGACGTATAACATCCAGACCCTGCTCTTCAATAGTATCTAGTCCTACAACACCTATATCTGCTGCTTGATGATAGACGTATGTTGCAACATCTTGATTACGTACTAAAAGAAACTTAAAATTTGGAGTCTCCAAGATAAGTTTTCTATCGTCAAATTTAAAACTTTCTCCAAAGATTGTCTCAAAAATTGCCAAAGTGTCTTCGGCTATACGCCCCTTTGGTAGTGCTACTGTCAGCATAGTCCGCCTTTTTTAATAATTGTCTGCATTCCACTAAAAAGAAGAAGTCTATCTATCTTAGCCTCTGGAAATATTTTATGCAGCTTTTGTGCATCTCCACCTGTTATGATTATCGGCATATTATGACGATTTACTTCAGCTTTTAAGGTAGCTAAAAATCCGTAAGTGATTGCATCTTGAGAATTTTTCGGCATTTTATCCAAATCAATATCAAAGTTAAATGAGTAATCCAATCTATTGGACAATCTAAAGTATGTTTCTCTCATTTTTTTAATCCCGGGCATAATAAAACCACCCTCAAATACTCCATCTTTTACAATATCTACAGTAATCGCACTTCCTGCATCTATAATAAGTGAATTTTCCACAGCCTCACAAGCCACTACTCTATCAATCCCCATAGTCTCGTAGTAATTCTCTTTTTTTACATGTAAGGAGAGATCTATCCAATTATCTAGTTTTTCTAATATTGGAGCCACTTTAGTATTTACATTAATAAAAAAAACTCTCTCTTTACATGTAAGAGGATTAAAACTCTCTACATCTTCACGATACTCTTCTCTCTCATTATAAAAATGATATGAGCTGTTTCCAATATCACACAACAGCACTTAAATCTCCTCACTTGCTATAGGGTGACATGTCTGAACCGTCTCTTTAAGATTTTGTTTTTGAATATGCGTATAAACCTGTGTCGTGTTTAAAGATGAGTGTCCTAAGAGTTCCTGAACCACCCTCAAATCAGCACCTCCAATAATCAAAGATGTTGCATAAGAGTGTCTAAGTACATGAGGAGAGACCGTTAGATATTTCTGTGTGATTTTAAAAGCAGATATACGACTCAATGTTTTACCTTGATAGTTTAACCATATCGCTTCATGTTCAAAAGGTGAAGATTTTATATACTCATACATAGCTTCCAATGCAACCTTGGCTATGGGAACAAGACGCTCTTTTTCACCTTTAGCGTGTCTTACATGTAACCAGTTATCTTCTAAATCATCTTTTTTCATATAAAGCAGTTCACTGACTCGAAGACCCGAAGCGTATAAAAAAAGTATCAAAGCCCTGTCTCTCAGCCCAATCCAAGATGATGTATCTATAAGAGCCAAACCTCTGTTTACCTGCTCTAAAGATAGAAATTTAGGTAATTTTTTAGGTAATTTTGAGAGTTGAAAATTTATCTGAGTTTTTAAAAAATGACTCTTATAGCAAAATTCAAAAAAAGAGTTTAATGCAGATAATTTTCTGTTGAGAGTGTGACGATTTTCAATACCTCTAAGAAGTTTTAAAACCTGCATAGAGTCAAGTTCAATCAGCTCTTTTTTTGCTATGATTTCTATGGAGCTTAGATCACTTGTATAAGCTTGTATGCTGGATTTGCTCAAAGCTTTTGTTACGGTTATATACTCTATAAAAGCTTCAAGCGTTCCAGACATTACTTTATAACATCTATATATTCATCAGCAAAATAGAAAGATTTATCCGATACAAAGACATAACCGTCTTGAATATCAACATCATAAACCTTATAGTTTTTAAGATCTTTATCTATCTCTATAAGATAGCCCTCTTTCTCAAGAAGATATATCTTATCCTTAGCCACAATCATTCCTAAAAAGTGGGCAAAAGGAAACTTCTTTTTTGCCTTAAGCTGCAGAGATGGAGTGAGAGAATATACCTCTCCTTGTTTTGTACTAAGCCAGACACCGTCTTTATCAAAAACAATATCACGAAGTTCGTATGATTGACGCATCTCTTTCTCACCCAAAGAGAGTAATCTATAGCTTGTAGCTGCAAACATATTATTGTCTATAACATTAAAATAGATAATATTGTTAAAATTATCTTCAGAGCTTACTATCATAGAGCGTAAAAGTTTTTTACTCTTAGTATTTATAATATCTATCTTACCGTCAAGCGTTAAAAAAAGCACCAAATCATTTAAAAAGTAAGGGTTTACGATATTTGAATCAACAGCACTAGGAGCATTGCCCTGCTCTTTTAAAATCAGCTCTTTTGATTTTATCGAGTAGAGTGCTTTTTCATTATTTGCAAATAAGACAGCCAATGTATCATCTTGAACACTTGCCGCCGCAACGGTTTTTTTAAGCTCAAATTTTTTCTGTAATTTTGGAGTTTTTTCATCTATAAGAAGAAGAGTTCCATCGATTTTTGCAGCTATAATCCAACCACCACTTTTAGAGACAAAACGGTAGCCCTCCGGTAACTTAACCTTAGAGACTCCATCTTTTGTTATAATCTCTCCATCTTGTAAAACAGCACCATCATAATTTCTATCGACAATAGGACTCTCTAACTGACCGCTTATCTCCCACTGTGTAGTTTGAACTTTTGGCTCATAATACTCTTTTGTACTGCAACCGCTAAAAATTACTAATACAAAAGTTGCACTAAGTACAATATTTCTCAACTGCTCTCCTATTTAACACCATAGTGCATTAAAGGCTGTGCATAACGATAAAGCGGAGACTCTTTTGCTATAGCTTGAAGCTTTGCATGTGCATCATCTATCTTATCTTCTTGTAAAAGTAAAACAGCAAGTTCAAAAAGTGCCATATCTCTGTATATAGCTTTTGGCTTCATGCTGTAAGCTTCAAGAGCCTCTATATCTTTTGTATTTACCGCTCTTTGATACTGTGCAATATCTGCAACGGCGATAGCTTTTGAACTACTCAATGAAGAGAGTCTTTTATTATCACTATTTTTTAAAGCTACAGAAAGACTCCACGCATCAAAAAGCTCAGGGTTTAATTTTTTCAGTTCACTCTGTGCCTTTTTATCCGTTGCATCTTTTTGCAAAGTACTTAAAGCCTTATTTGCTTTTTCTATGGTAGCTTGGACATTCATATCATATCCTGCTTTTGCACCTACTCCAAGAACTATTACGACTACAGCCGATATAAGTGCTGTTTTGTATTTTTTTACAAAATGTTCGGCTTTTACAGCACTCTCAAAAAATTTCTCTTCAGAATTCAACTCTTCTTTAACCATCTCGACATTCTCTTTAAGACTCAAAACAGCTCCTATATATTTTAAAGTGGCAAATAATAGCAGATGTGATGTTAAATGCAACTAAGAAGATAGATTTTAAGACAATTCATATAGCTTTTTATATACTATAACAACGTACATTTGATGTCTAAGGATAAGTATATATGATAGATTATGAAACTCTATATCGACAATGCAAGGATTTGAGTGTTCTTTTTGTAGAGGATTATCTCCCTTTGCAGGAGAAATTGGTTGAGATACTAAAAGAGTTTTTCAACACAATCGTTACAGCAAATAACGGCGAAGATGCTCTTGCAAAATACATCAAATTTAACGAAGTACATCAAAAAACTTACGATATAATAATCACAGATATCAGAATGCCGGTTAAAGATGGTCTTTCATTAACAAAAGATATTCTAAAAATAGATAAAAATCAGATTATTATTGTGCTTTCTGCTCATCAAGAGAGTAGTTATCTATTAGAATTTATAAATCTTGGAATTGCACAGTTTGTTACAAAACCTATTGAATCCGAAAAGCTTCTTGAGGTATTGAACAAGATAACAAAAAATATACAAAGAGTAGATGTTGAAAGTACAAACACAGATGAGATACATCTAAGCGACTCCATAGTATGGAACAAAAAGCTAAATAGATTAAGCAGTGATAATGTTGAGATTAAACTTACAAAAAATGAGCTGTTGGTTATGGAACTTCTTATTAAAAATATAGAGTATATATGTCGTATTGACACGATAATAGAATATTTTTATAATAACAAAGGTATAAGTATGAACCATGAAAGCATTAGAAATCTTATGTCAAGATTAAGAAGAAAGCTTCCATCAGATATCATATCCAATCTATATGGTTTAGGGTATAAGTTATCAAAAGTTTGATACAATAAAACAATTAAAAAGCACCTCTAAAAAAATATTAAGGTAGAAAATGCAAGTTGACAACACTCTTTTAAGCAAATTAGAAAAGCTCTCTTATCTAAAAGTTTCCGAAGATAAGCGTGATGAGATAATTACACAACTAGATGAGATGATAGCTTTTGTTAATAATCTTTCTCAACTAGATACAGACGGTATCAGTGATAACTTTTCAATGACGGATAAAAGCACTACACTTCGCCAAGATGTACCTAAATGCAACCCTCAGATAAGTGATGATATTTTAGCTCACGCTCCAAATACCGATGAACACTTTTTTATCGTTCCAAAGATTATAGAGTGATAGACATATATGGCATAAAAAGTTGCGATAGTGTAAAAAAAGCTATTAAATTTTTTAAAGAGCATGATATTGAGTATAATTTTTACGATTTTAAAGATAAAAGTGTAAATTGTGATAAAATTACTCTCTGGCTTAAAAGTGTTGAGATGAAAACACTCTTTAATTCACGTTCGACAACATACCGAAATCTAAAGTTAAAAGAACTAAATCCCGATGACAGCACAAAAAAAGAGTATCTATGTAAACATAATTTACTTATAAAACGTCCTGTAATCGAATACAACGACCAAATTATTGTCGGTTTTAATCTCTCAAATTATGAAGGAGTCTTTTTATGAGTCAAGTTTTAGATATTCAAAAATTACTAAAAAGTGTTGTTGCCTACAAAGCATCCGATTTACACCTTGTATCACGTTCTGAACCTCAAGTTCGTATAGATGGAAAATTAGTTCCGTTAAATCTACCTGTGCTAGAAGGGGAAGATATTGAAGATATGTCTTACACTCTTCTAACAGAAAAACAGAAAAAAGCTTTTGAAGAGAATTGGGAGCTTGATTTTTCTATTGTTATTCCAGATGTCGGTCGTTTTCGTGCCAACTACTATAGAACACTAGGTGATATTGCCTGTGCATTTCGTATTATTCCTATTGAGATTCCATCACTAGACCAACTAGGTGCAAAACCTATCTTCAAAGAGATTATCAAACGTGAAAAAGGTCTTATCTTAGTTACAGGTCCTACAGGTAGTGGTAAATCTACCACTTTAGCAGCTATGTTAAATGAGATAAATATGACAGAAAACAAGCATGTTATCACTGTTGAAGATCCTGTGGAATTTATCCACCAAAATAAAAAATGTCTCTTCTCTCATCGTAATATAGGAACAGATACAGGCAGTTTTGCTCAAGCACTAAAGTTTGCTATGCGTGAAGACCCCGATATTATACTTATCGGGGAGATGCGTGATAAAGAGACTATAGAAGCTGCCTTGACCGCTGCAGAAACAGGTCACTTGGTCTTTGGAACACTTCACACAAACTCTGCTCCACAGACTATAAATCGTATTATAGATGTCTTCTCGGGGGATGAACAGCCTCAAGTTCGTGCACAGCTATCTACCTCACTGATTTCGGTCATATCTCAAGCACTTTTACCAAAAGTCGGCGGTGGACGTATAGCAGCACAAGAGATATTTAACACCAACCCGGCTATTGCAAACCTTATACGTGAGGACAAAGTACACCAACTATACTCTCAAATGCAGTTAAATCAAGCCGGAACAGGAATGATTACTCAGACACAAGAGCTAGAAGATTATCTAAGAAAGAAGATTATCACAAAAGAGAGTGCTATGCAGTATGCTAACAGACCAGATGAATTAATGAGACAGATACAAGATATAATGTAGCAGAGTTTTACATGTAAAGGTATTTACATGTAAACACTATTTTATTTTCTAGCCTCTTTTAAAGTGTCGGCTATCATAAATGCCAACTCCAAAGATTGATCAGCATTTAAACGAGGATCACAGTGAGTATGGTAGCGACTAGAGAGGTCCTCTTCGCTAACTTCAAAAGTTCCGCCCGTACATTCAGTCACGTTTTGACCTGTCATCTCCAAGTGAACACCACCGGCAACAGTGCCTTCTGCTTTATGAACCTGAAAAAACTCTTTCATCTCTGTCAATATTCCCTCAACAGGTCGAGATTTAAATCCATTTGCAGTTTTATATACATTGCCATGCATCGGGTCACAAGACCAGACAACATTAAAGCCTTCTGCTTTAACGGCTTGAACAAGACGAGGCATATCATCGAGAACTTTATTTGCACCCATACGAACGATAAGATTTAAGCGTCCCATCTCATTTTCAGGATTAAGGCGTTCACATATTTTTAAAAGATCATCATTTGACATACTAGGTCCACACTTGACACCGACAGGATTATTTATACCACGCATATACTCAATGTGTGCACCATCAATCTGACGAGTTCTGTCACCTATCCAGAGCATATGAGCAGATGTATCGTACCACTCACCGGTTAATGAGTCCTGACGAGTAAACGCCTCTTCATAATTGAGTAAAAGTGCCTCATGAGAAGTGTAAAAATCCGTCTCTCTTAGAGTTCTATATGTTTTAGATGTAACTCCACAAGCTTCCATAAAACGTAGTGAGTCTTCTATATTTTGAGCCAGTGTCTCATACTTACCGCTCATCTTATTCTGCTTTGCAAAGCCCAAGTTCCATCTGTGAACCTGATGCAAGTCAGCCAAACCGCCAGAAGCGAAAGCACGTACAAGATTCAGTGTTGCTGATGACTGATTATAAGCTTTTAAAAGACGTTCAGGATCTGGAACACGAGCCTCTTTGGTAAACTCCACACCATTTACAATATCTCCACGATAACTAGGAAGAGATACTCCATCAATAGTCTCAAAATCGGATGAGCGAGGTTTTGCAAATTGTCCTCCCATGCGTCCGATTTTAACAACAGGAACACCACCTGCAAAACTCATAACAACCGCCATCTGGAGCATAACCTTAAAGGTGTCACGGATATTTGTAGCATTAAATTCGCTGAAACTTTCGGCACAATCTCCACCTTGAAGTAAAAAAGCATCTCCATTTCCAACTTCTGCAAGTTGCTTTTTTAGATTACGTGCTTCACCGGCAAATACTAACGGCGGGTAATTTTTAAGCTCTTGTTCTATCTTGTTTAGATGCTTTTTGTCTGTATATTCTGGTTGCTGTAAAATAGGAAAATTTCTCCAGCTTTGTGGACTCCAACTGCTCATTAGTGTAACCTCGTCTATTGTATGTTATTTTAGAGTGGGATTTTAGCACAATAACCTAAAATATGGAATGATAATAAAATATTTTGATAGAGATAATCAAAATTTAATAGATTTTTCAATTATTATTGCTATAATTCTCATATATTCAAAATACTAAAAGTAGAGATAATGAAAAGCAGTGTTGCTATAGATATATTAAATGAAGTTTATGACGAAATCATGCTACATATCAAAGAGCGTGATGAAGATATAGATGAGAGTGAGATTATAGATTTTTTGCATGATATAGCACAGAGATTATTTGCTAGTTCATTTCATCTTCCTCTTGATTTACATTCACAACAGCTCACTTTTGATGAAGAGTATAAATCATTGGCAAAATCCAGTATTCTCTCATATCAAAACACCAACAGTGCAATTGAATCCATAAAAAAACAGCAAGATGATACCATATATCAGAGTGAGCTTTCACAAGAGAAACTGTTTAACTCTGAAAAAATCACCAAACAGTTTAAAGATATACAGATAAGTATGGACAGTGAAATCACAAAAGCAAACAAAACAATTTCACAACTGCACTCACAACTACGCGACCTAGAGAAAAAATCAAAAATTGATGCTTTAACAAAAACTTTTAATCGTCAGGCTATGAATGACTTCATGCAAAACAGATGCAGTAAAAACCCTCATGCAGATAATTTTCATCTACTCATATTGGATATAGATGATTTTAAAGAGGTAAATGACACATTTGGTCATATTGCAGGTGACAAGGTACTCATATTTTTAGCAAATATTTTCAAAAAAACGCTTCGTGACGGGGACCCTGTTTTTCGTTACGGCGGTGAAGAGTTTGTAATAGTTCTCAGCCGTACAAACAGAGAGGGTGCTATTCAGGTGGCAGAGCGTATCTTAGAGTTAGTTCGACAAAACAAACTGCTATTTCAAAATGAGCAGATGTCTATAACACTAAGCATAGGACTAGCACACTGCAGTATAGACGACACACCTATGAGTATCATAGAACGTGCGGATAAAGCACTCTATGAAGCAAAGCATATGGGTAAAAATCAACTAAAAATCGCAAAAGGTTAAAAGATGCAAATTCACTATTTTGATATTGTGGTAGGTAGCATTGTACTGCTACTAGGGCTTAAAGGTATAATAAATGGATTTTTTAAAGAGCTTTTTGGTCTTATAGGAATAATTGGCGGCATATACGTTGCTTCACGTTATGGTGTACAGGTAGGAGATATATTAAATGGTGCTGTATTTCATTTTGATAATCAATCAGCAGTAACACTTACGGGATTTATGGTTACACTAGCATCTTTTTGGATAGCTATGATTTTTATAGGTTACGGCTTTAAAACGATGAGCAGTGCAAGTGGTCTGGGTTTTATAGATAAACTTTTTGGCTTTATAGTAGGAAGCGGTAAGTTTTTCCTTATAGCTTCTGTCATATTTTTTGCACTAAACAATATAAAAGCTATCAAAACAAATCTACAGCCACTTATGAAAGAGAGTATCTTATATCCTATCTTGATACAGACGGGTGATATTATTATGCATATTGACCCTACGCAAGTATCTTCAGATATTAGCAAGTCAATAGATAACGGTGCAGATAAGATAAAAGATATGGCAGATAAAGAGATAGGTGAAAAAGCGAAAAAAATGGTTGATGATGTCAAAAAAAACATGCAGACAGACAAGTAAGAGACACCTATGAATTCAAATAATACATTTACACACCGTACGGTCGAGTATGAGATACTGCTTGAGCGTTTTAAAGAGTTACTGAAAAAAAACGGCTACAAATACACTATTCAAAGAGAGGTCATTTTAGAGACGCTCTACAAAAGTGATGAGCATTTAACACCAGAAGCTCTTCATCAACTGATAAAAGAGAAGTTCCCTGAACTAAAAACAGGAATAGCAACAGTTTATCGTACTCTATCACTGCTAGAAGATTCAGATATGGTAACATCTCTCTCTTTTGGCTCACAAGGAAAAAAATATGAGCTTGGAGCAAAAGAGCATCATGACCATATGATATGTACCGTATGTGGAAATATCACAGAATTTGTAGATGAAGAGATTGAACACAGACAACATATAATCGCCAAAGAGTTTGGATTTAAGATGCAAGAACACTCTATGCAGATTTACGGTATCTGTAAAAACTGTCAAAACTAAAAACTAAAAGGAAAATTTATTGATATTTGACAACCCCTACATACAACAACGCATTGAAAAGGCAGATAGACTTAAAAATGCGGGAATTAATCCATACTCAAACCAGAGCAGACGTAACACGAGCATTGCAAAATATATAAATGTAAATAGTGATATTGCCTCTTTAGAAGATAGACGTGATGATAAACGTATATACACAGTTGCAGGGCGTATTAAATTTTTCCGTCTTATGGGAAAAGCCAGTTTTTTAAAGATAGAAGATGAGAGCGGAATGCTTCAGATATATGTTGCACGTGATAATTTAGCTGAAGGTTTTTATAACAATATCTTTAAAAAAGATATTGAAGTCGGTGATATTATAGAGGTTACGGGCTACCCGTTTGTAACAAACAAAGGTGAACTCTCTTTACATGTAAGCGATCTGCATATACTTACAAAAGCCATCTCTCCTCTTCCTGAAAAGTTTCACGGCGTAACAGACAAAGAGATACGCTATCGTCAAAGATATTTAGATCTCATAATGAATGCCGATGTACGAAAAACATTTAAAACACGCAGCAAAATCATCTCTCTTACACGTCGCTTCTTTGAAGATAAAGGCTTTTTAGAAGTAGAGACACCGATGATGCACCCCATTGCAGGTGGAGCAAATGCCAAACCTTTTGTAACACATCATAACTCTTTAGGGGTTGACAGATATTTGCGTATTGCCCCGGAGTTATACCTTAAACGTCTTATCGTTGGCGGATTTGAGGCAGTTTTTGAGATAAATAGAAACTTTAGAAATGAGGGAATGGATGCAACTCACAATCCTGAGTTTACCTCAATAGAGTTTTATTGGGCATATAAAACATACAAAGACCTAATAGAGATAACAAAAGAGTATTTTGCCTATCTTTTTGAGCATTTACAACTGCCTTCTACGCTTCCTTATGGAGACTTAGAGGTAGATTTCACGGATTTCACAGAGATTGGCTTAGTTACATCTTTACATGTAATAGGCGGAGTTGATGAGAATATCGTAAATGATAAAGATGCTATTTTGAAATTTTTAAAAGATAACAACCTAGAAGCAAATGAAAATATGAGCTTAGGACAACTTCAAGGTGAACTTTTTGATGAGTTTGTTGAAGCAAAACTGATTAATCCGACATTTATAACAGAGTATCCGGTAGAGATCTCACCTTTGGCACGTAGAAGCGATGATAATCCAGCTATAACCGAAAGATTTGAGCTGTTTATCGCAGGAAGAGAGATAGCAAACGCTTTTAGTGAGTTAAATGATCCACTAGATCAACTCTCTCGCTTTGAAGGGCAGTTAGAGGCAAAACAGAGCGGTGATGATGAGGCTCATGAGATGGATGAGGACTTTGTAACTGCACTTAGCTACGGTATGGCTCCAACGGCGGGACAAGGTATAGGAATAGACAGGTTAGTAATGCTGCTTACAAATGAACACTCCATTAGAGATGTATTGCTATTTCCGGCAATGAAGCCGCTAAACAGTGAAATCAAAACAGAAGAAGAGGAATAATATGAGTTTTTTAAAAGAGTATGATAGTGAAATATATGAGTTGTGTGAACAGGAGTTAGAGCGTCAAAGTGACCACTTAGAGATGATTGCTTCAGAAAACTTCACAATTCCTGCAGTTATGGAAGCTATGGGTTCTATATTTACAAACAAATATGCCGAAGGATACCCTTATAAGCGTTATTATGGTGGTTGTGAGTATGCTGATGGTGTTGAGCAGTTGGCTATTGACCGTGCTTGTGAACTTTTTGGATGTAACTTTGCAAACGTTCAGCCACACTCTGGTTCTCAAGCAAACGGTGCCGTATATGCGGCACTTATCAAAGCCGGTGATAAAATTTTGGGTATGGACTTAAGTCACGGAGGTCACTTGACACACGGCTCTAAACCCAGTTTTTCCGGTAAAAACTACCACAGTTTTACTTATGGTGTTGAGCTAGATGGTCGAATTAATTATGACAGGGTTATGGATATTGCCAAAATAACTCAACCAAAAATTATCGTATGTGGTGCATCTGCCTATGCTAGAGAGATAGATTTTAAGAGATTTCGTGAAATTGCTGACGCTGTCGGAGCTATCTTATTTGCCGATATTGCTCATATAGCAGGTTTGGTGTGTGCCGGTGAGCATCCTAGCCCTTTTCCGTATGCAGATGTCGTAACAACCACTACACACAAAACTCTCGCGGGTCCTCGTGGCGGTATGATTATGACAAATGATGAAGATATTGCTAAAAAGATAAACTCTGCAATCTTCCCGGGTCTTCAAGGTGGACCGTTAGTACATGTAATAGCGGCAAAAGCGGTGGGTTTCAAGCACAACCTTTCAGATGAGTGGAAAGTTTATGCCGCACAGGTAAAAGCAAACGCTTCCGTATTGGCCGATGTTCTTATTAAGCGTGGATATGATGTTGTCAGTAACGGTACGGATAACCACCTTGTTTTAGTATCATTTTTAAACAGAGACTTTAGCGGTAAAGATGCTGACGCAGCATTAGGACGTGCCGGTATAACGGTAAATAAAAATACAGTTCCGGGTGAAACACGCTCACCTTTTGTCACTTCAGGTATTCGTATAGGTTCACCTGCTCTGACATCTCGCGGTATGAAAGAGAGAGAATTTGAGATAATAGCAAATAAAATTGCTGATGTTTTAGATGATATTAACAATGAAGATGCACAAGCACAGATAAAACAAGAGCTAAAAGAGTTAGCTCAAAATTTTGTGATATACAGACAAGCAACATATTAAGAAGGAGATTAAGATGGCTGTAAGTTCAATGGATTTAAAACTTATCAAGATGATTACGGATCACTATTGGCAAAAAAGTAGTAGCGTTACAAATAAGATTAGCTACAAAGGTCGTACTTTTTACAATAAGTATGAAAGAGTTGATAAGACATTGACACAGTCTATTATTAATCAGCACTTAAAAGGTGATATAACGGTTGCACACTCACTAATCAACAAACATGATAAAGTTGAAAATATAGTCATAGACTATAACGGTAGAGATCCGGAACGTTTTTACCATAAGGCACAGCTTTTGCTTAGAGAAGAGGGATACCTGAATTTTACGGCTTTTAAGACAAAGACAGAGGGTCACTTACATGTATATATTCATAAAGGACACACAACTTTGCAAGAGGCTTACCAATTGGGTAAGATGTTATCTATGAAACTAGCTGCAAAACAGCCAAAACAGTGGAGAATGTTTCCTACACAAGAGTTGCCTCTTGAGTATAACATTTTAAATGTACCTTATGAGGTTTACGCCAAAGAGCGTGGCTCTGCATTTGCTAAGCACATGTAATTTAAAGGATTATTTATGGAAGAAAAAAATGAACTTAATGACATTATTTTAAATAAGTCAACTCACAACTCCAACAATAAAAAGCTTCTACTAGCCGTTGCTACATTGGCTATTTTTCTTATTATTGTTGTTGTTATAATGAATTCACTAAAATCCGAGGGTACCGATAATCTTCCACAAGCTGTTTTACCACCTGAACCAGTTGCTCAAAGTGACACTTTAAAAGATGATCCTCTATTTGAGCCGGTTGAAGTTGTTGAAGAGGATAATAGCGAAGATTTACACCTAAATGAGATAGCTCAAAAACTTAAAAAAGAGAGTTTAAACGAGGATAAACCTGAAGTTATTACTGATGAAGAGGTTGTAGTTGTTGAACCAAAACCGTTAACACCTCCAAGCAAAACTCTTAAAGCTAAGCCAAAAGCCAAACCTGTTAAATATACTCAAGCAACAAAACCAAAACCTGCATATAATGAAGCAAAATCTATAACAAAAGGTAGATTTTATGTTCAAGTAGGCTCTTTTACCAAGTTTAAGCCATCGGCTACCTTTATTGGAAAAATAAAAGCAGAAGGTTTTTCATATACTTATCACAAAGTAAATATTAACGGTCGCGATATAAATAAAGTTTTAATAGGACCATTTAAGAGTAAAACAGAAGCTAATAAAGCACGTAAAAAAATCCGTAGCACTATCGAACCCGGTGCTTTTACTATAAAGATATAACGTGATTGAAGCTAGACAGTTTACACTTGACCAATTTGCACCTATTGCAGTCTATCAAAAATTAAAATCACTCTATAAAAATGAGGTGACTTTTCTCTTTGAGAGTGCCGGAAACTCTGAAGGTAACTACTCTATCATCTTGCTAGGTGCTAGAGAACGCCTGATATATAAAGATGATACCACATACTACACAGACAGCTCTAACACAGAGATAACTATAGATGAGTCTCCTTTTGATTTTTTAAAAAAGTATTATGCAAAATTGGATACAAAAGCCTATAAAAAACGCTCAAAAGAGCTTGGTGTAGGCTATATTGACGGTTTCATCGGCTTTATAGGTTATGATATGGTAAAAGTATTTGAACCTGTACTGCAGAGTTATATGAGCAATCTTGAAGATGAGATGAATACTCCGGATATGGATCTTATATTACCAAAAAATGTCCTTGTTTACTCTCATAAAGACCATAAAATTACACTTATGAGTGCTATAGATACTTCACAATTTGACAAGATAGAGGCTCTCTTAAAATCAGATTACAGCTACACGCCATTGGTACCGTTAGAGGGAGATGATGAGGGTAGTTTCGCATTTTCAAAAGAGAAATTTTTTGATATGGTAGATAAGTCAAAAGAGATGATAAGAAGCGGTGATGTCTTTCAGATACTGATGACAAACCGCTTTAGCCGAAACGTAAAAGTTGATCCTTTTAGCTTTTACAGAATCTTAAGAACCAAAAATCCTTCTCCTTACATGTACTTGATGGAGTATGAAGATTTTAGTATTGTAGGAAGCTCTCCTGAAGTTATGGTACGTCTGCAAGATGGCGAACTGCTTCTTCGCCCGATAGCTGGAACTAGAAAACGTGGAGATACAAAAGAGCGTGACAAAGAGCTAGAACAAGAGCTGTTAGATGATCCAAAAGAGTGTGCCGAACATTTAATGCTCATAGATTTAGGTCGAAATGATGTCAGTCGTGTTGCAAAAACAGCAACTGTACAGGTTTTGGATATGATGCACATAGAGAGATACTCTCACGTTATGCACATAGTCACCGATGTTGTGGCTAAACTTCGTGATGATAAAGATATGTTTGACCTGTTTGGGGCAACTTTTACTGCTGGAACGATGACAGGTGCACCAAAGATTAGAGCTATGGAACTTATCTCTGAATTTGAAGGTTTAAAACGTGGATTTTATAGCGGCTCTATAGGATATTTTGGTTTTGACGGCAATATGGACACAGCTATAACAATACGTACATCATTAGTCAAGCCGGACAAAGTTATCTTACAAGCCGGTGCGGGAATAGTAGCAGATTCGGTTCATGAGCTTGAGTATCTTGAAGTACACAACAAGCTAGGTGCTTTAATGAGTTCACTAGATGACTTAAAATTATAATGAAACTGTTTGCTATATTTGGTAATCCCGTAGAGCATTCACGCTCTCCACTTATGCATAATCATGTTTTTAACTCTTTACATGTAGATGCAAAATACACAAGAGTTCATCTAAAAGATGGCTCAAAACTCAAAGAGACCTTTTTCTCTCTAAAACTCTCCGGTGCAAATGTTACCGTACCACACAAAGAGTCAGCATTTAAAGCCTGTGATGAAGTTAGAGGTTTTGCAAAGAAGATAGGTGTAGTAAATACGTTAATAAATGAAGATGGTCGTCTTATAGGATATAACACGGATGCTGACGGTTTTATGTACGCTATCTCTGAGTTTGAAAATATAGAAAATATATTGATTATCGGAGCAGGAGGGACTGCAAAAGCTTTGGCAAATAGATTTTTAGATGATGGTTTACATGTAAATATATTAAACCGCTCAAAAGATAGGCTTAAATATTTTGAAAAATTATCTCTTACATGTAAAAGCTGGGATGATATGCTCATAGAGCCGTATGACCTTATCGTAAACACAACATCAGCCGGTCTAAAAGATGAAAACTACCCTGCTCCGCTAGAGATACTAAAGCCTCTGCTAGAAAAGACAAGATACAGTGCCGATGCAATCTATGGAAAACTTACGCCGTTTTTAAGACTTGCTCATGAGTTAAATCTTACATGTAAAGATGGAACAGACATGCTCATAGGGCAAGGAGTTTTAGCAAAAGAACTTTTCACTCAACATACTCTTGATAAGAAAAAGATTGAATTTTTTATGAGAGAGAGCTTCTCTTTTTAAATTTTATCAAATTTTTTTGATATAATATAGGCATATAATCGCAAAGGTCTGTATATGTCTTTTATGTCAAAACTTTTATTATATGTTTTAAGCGGCTTTATGATTCCACCTATTGTGTGGATTGCTATTGTATTTTATACAAAAATATTTACTTTTGATGAACTTGTATCTGTTGTACTTTCTATGCAGATGATTGCATATATAGTAGTTATTACAACATTGGGGATTCTGTTTTTTAGAGGTAAGCTTTTACATGTAAGCAGATCTTTACAAAACAAAATCTCAAATGACACTACTGACAAAATCCTCTCTAGGCTACCTGCTACGTTTGTTATAATTCAGCTTCTTTACACCTCTTTTGGTCCTTTTGTTGTCTTAAGCAGTCTGGATTTTGTATCTCATGAGCAGTTTTTACTTGCACAGGCTTTTACGTTGCCACTTGTGCTTTTGTTTACTATTCCGGCATTTATCTCTTTTGTAACAACACTTGAAACATGGACAAAAGGGCTTCCTCTCTCTAGTAAATATCCGTTTATGTCTTTTAGCAAAAAGATATTAGCTGTAATATTTAACACGCTTGTAGGAAATGTTCTACTTATAGCTATCTTTAATTTAGCCATATTTTTCAGTGACACAGACACAACACTCTCGCAACTGTTATTTGAAAATATGATAATTGCATTTATTAGTTTAAGTATCTCATCACTCAATATCTACCTTTTAGTAAAACAGATAAAAAATTCTGTCACAACAATCACACAGAGTGTCTCTAGTAATCACAGTGACTTAACGAAAGTTATTCAGATAGATTCTCGTGATGAAACAGGAGTGATGGCTCTATCTATCAATATGTTTATTCATGATTTAAAAGATACCATTAACGATACAAAAAAAGCTTCAGTTGTAAACAAAGAACACTCCCTCACCATGAAAGATATAACCAAAGAGACACAGATAAAAGTACAACAAGAGTCTGAACTTGCAAATGAGAGTATTAAACAAGCCTCTTCTATTCAGACATTGGTGAAAGAATCAGAGGAGAATTTTGAGAAAACACAAGAGAATATGAATGAGGCAAACACTCTCTTAAACAGTGCAAAAGATGAGATAGATAAACTTGTTGCAAATGTAGATAGCAGTGCCAAGTTAGAGTTTAGTATGAATGAAAAACTTAAAGAGTTAGCAGTTCAAACTCAAGAGATTAAGTCTGTTTTAGATGTTATCAATGATATTGCAGACCAGACCAACCTACTAGCTCTTAATGCAGCCATAGAAGCAGCTCGTGCAGGTGAACATGGGCGTGGTTTTGCGGTAGTTGCAGATGAAGTCAGAGAACTTGCAGAGAAGACGCAAAAAAGTTTAACTGAGATTAATGCCACTATAAATATCATAGTAGATTCTGTTAATGAAGCAAGTAAACAGATGGTAGTAAATGCACAAAATATTGAAAAATTATCAGAAGCATCAGGAGTTGTGGAAGAGAATATCAATATAACAGTTTCAACTATGAATCAGACCAATATTTTAGCACAACATAGTGCAAAAAGCTCTCATGAAATAGCAACTCATACAAACGATATGGTAGAAAAAATCAGTAATATAAATAAAATATCTCATGAGAATAAAAATAATATTCAGACACTCTCAAATATTGCGGATGATATATATAACTCTTCTGAAATACTGCATAAGAAACTTGAATATTTCAAATCTTGATAAGTATTGTTAATATTTTGGTATAATATCCGCTAATAATTGTTAAGAAGGAGAATTTATGCGAAAAAAAGTAAACAATCATAGAAAAAGACGCACAACAAAAGTTGTTAATGCAGCTGGATAGGAAAGAGCTTTAAAGACAGCTCTCTTTACACTCTTTCATACTCTCAAAAGGCACTACGCCTCCACAACCTCCCCAGATAAACTCTTTACATGTAAAGCTTTTATTATCAAAATAGTACCTAGGCATATATGCTCTGCATCTACCGGGATTTGGCTTTTGCTGACAACGTAAATCTATCTTTTTATCTTTTTTTTCTACCGGCACAGTTGCCATACATCCACTAAATACAACTGCCAAAGAGAGAACTAAACTTCTCATTTTAAACCTTTACTCTATCTTGTAATGCTCTTGAGAGCGACAATATATCTATATTTTCCAAACTAACACCGGTTGGAACACCTTGTGCAATACGAGAAAAACGTATATCAAAATCTTGAAGTTTATCTTCTATAAATAAGATAACAGCATCATTTGCTATAGATGGTGTCATAGCAAATACAATCTCTTTTACTCCATTACCTATGCGTGAACGAAGATGAGAAATATCTATAGTATCTAAAGATTCCAAAACAAAATAGTTTCCATCAAAGAGTCCATTCTCTTCAAACATTAAAATATCTTTTGCACTCTCAACAATACACAAAACTGACTCATTACGTCTCTCATCTGAACATATATAACATAATTCATCTTCACTCATACCGCCACATTGTGAACATTTTTTGATATAACCTAGTGCATTTTCTATAGCATGTGCTATCTTTAGAGCATTAAAGCTATCACTCATAATCATATGATAAGCCAGACGTGTTGCTGATTTTTTACCTATTGTCGGAAGTGTCTCTAAAGCTTGGACAAGATTATTAAATTTTTCAAGTTCTCTCATGATGAAATCATACCTTTTATTTTGCAACAAGTCTATTCTTTGGAAGCCAAATATATAATTTGACTCTCTCTTTTAAAGTTCCCGCTCTCTTTAGAGCCTTTTTACCAAAACCCAAAAACAGGTCTGCTCTCACACTTCCTCTTATTGCACCTCCCGTATCTTCAGCGAAAACCACTCTCTTATAACTTTCACTATCAATACTAAGCAGAGAACCAAGTGGTATATATCTGCTATCAACCGCAACAGATTCTTTGGAAGTAAGCTCTACACCCAAAGCTCCCGTAGCACTATAAGAACGCTCTTTGAAAAACACAAAAGAGCGATTTTTATTTAATATTTTATCCATAGATTTACGATGTTGCTCAAGCCATAGTCTAATACTCTGCAGAGATATATCACTCTTTTTTATCTCTTTTTTCTCTACCAACACTTTTCCAATAGAGGTATAAGCGTGTCCATTTTGATCGGCATAACCTACAAAAATCGTATCTCCATTATCAAGTCTAACTCTTCCGGAACCTTGAACTTCCAAAAAAAACCTTGATATTCTATCATCTACATAACATATAACACTTAGATTACTCTCTTTTGAATTTATACTCTCTCTATCATCATACGAAATCACTTTACCATCAACAAGTTTACCCCTAAGACGCATATTTTTAAGCTCTTTGTGTGAATCACTCAGGTTTACATGTAAGAGGTCTGCAGGAGGTCTATACAGAGGATAGATATACGGTTTTTTATATGTGCGAGAGCCGTATAGCAGAGGTTCATAATAACCTGTCAAGAGAGCCTTCTCATCCTCTTGATTATTTTTGACTTCATAATAGTTAAAGTTGTTTAAAAAAAACTCTTTAGCACTGCTTACATGTAAAGACTTATCACATAAATCCTCATATATCTTTAACATTTTCTTACTCTTACAGTTTGTATTAAAATGTCTTAAAGCAGCTTCAAAATCACTATCTAAAGTGGGAGTTTTTACAGGTAACAACTCTGTATTTGGCATAAAATCAAATCTCACGCTTTTGTCTTTAAAGCAGCCAAAAAGTAGAAAAAGCAAAATTATTGTTATAAAAATTTTTATCATATACGATTATACGTTCTTTTTGCTATAATTCCAAAAAAAATTATAGGTATTTAAAATGGAAGAATTAAGCTATTATGAGATTTTAGAAGTTTCGCAAAGTGCTGATAAGAGTACAATTAAAAAAGCCTATAGAAAAATGGCTAAAAAATATCATCCTGATAAAAATCCTGATGATAAAGATGCAGAGCATAAGTTTAAACTGTGCAATGAGGCGTATCAGATACTAAGCGATGATCAGCAACGCTCAATATATGACAGATACGGTAAAGAGGGTCTTCAAGGTATGGGCGGTGGTCGCTCATCTAGTGGATTTAGCGGTGGTTTTGATGATTTGGGTAGTATTTTTGAAGAGATGTTTGGCGGAGGCATGGGAGGTGGTCATTCTCGCCGTTCTCGCAGAGATACAGATAAGTACCCACTCGATTTAGGTGTTGAACTCTCTATCGGTTTTCATGAAGCTATATTCGGCTGTGATAAGGATGTTAAATTTAGATACAAATCTGCCTGTAAAAGCTGTAAAGGCACAGGTGCTAAAGATGCCAAGCAGACTAGCTGTAATCAGTGTGACGGTAAAGGTCAGGTATATGTACGTCAAGGTTTTATGACTTTTTCTCAAACATGTCCTGCATGTCATGGTGAAGGTACTATGCCTGCTGAAAAGTGTTCAGATTGTAACGGCAAAGGTTTCAAAGAAGTTTCAGAAACAGTTACAATAAAAGTTCCGGCAGGAATAGACTCAGATAACAGATTAAGAGTATCTGGAAAAGGAAATATAGGCAAAAACGGAACTCGTGGCGACCTGTATGTAACTTTTTATGTGCAAAATGATGAAGATTTCACAAGAAACGGAGATGATGTATATCTTGAAGTGCCGGTATTTTTTACTCAAGCAGTTGCGGGAGAGACTATAAGCATACCGTCACTAACCGGTGAATTGGAACTAAAATTGGATATAGGAACAAAAGACAAACAGCAGTACGTCTTTAGAGGTGAGGGAATAGAAAATGTACATGGACACGGCAGAGGAAATCTGATCGCACAGATAAACATAACATATCCAAAAAAATTAAGTGATGAGCAAAAAGAGATGCTGAGCAGACTTCAAGAATCTTTTGGAATAGAGTCAAAACCACATGAGAGCAGTTTTGAGTCTGCATTTGAGAAGGTAAAGAGTTGGTTTAGCTAGTGCAAAAATTTTTATTTTAATATTTTGCACTAGCATTAATATAAAATTTTGTTTTAAAATAGTAAAATAACTCAAATACAACAAAACTGTACCAAAAAAAGTAATTCAATGAAAACAAATCACAAGTTTACTCTTATTTTAGTAGTTATGCTCACATCTCTACTTATAGCTACCCTAATTAATGTGGCTATCAACTTCAGATCTCATGCGATTAAAAGTGCAACCGATAAAGCTAAAATGACCGCTTCCATCGTAAGAGATGGGCTTACGGCACATATGGTAAATGGCATAATGGACAAAAGAGAACTTTTTCTTGAGCAGATAATGGCTCAAGATCAGGTTGAAAAACTCTGGATCGTTAGAGCACCTATTGTTGATAAGCAGTTTAAAAAGGGTTTTTTAACAGAGTATGTACGTGATGATATTGATAAAAAAGTCCTTAAAACCGGTAAGATGATAAAGGTTATAAAAGAGACACCTGAAAATGCTCTCCTTCGTATAACCATCCCTTATATAGCATCAGTAGATGAGAAGCCAAACTGCCTAAAGTGTCACAATGTCGCAAAAAATACCGTTTTGGGTGCAATCAGCATGGAGTTTAATATCAGCGATATACGCTCGGCAGGAACAATTACTCTAGTGAAAATATTTTTAATAAACATTATATTTATCATCATAGCCATAGTTGTGACAAATCGCTACCTTAAACCTTTTATACAGCATTTTGAAAATCTAAAAGAGGGAATTGACCGTGCATATTATGGAGATTTTAGTTTTGAATTTAACACTACTTTAAAAGGAGAAGGTGCAGAAGTTACTGAACGAATAAACCATCTCTTTAGAAAGATGCAAGAGACTTTTGGAGAGATAAAGCACAACCTAAGCGCTTTTTTAACACAGTCAAAATTAGCATGTGATGATCCTCTGCTAGAAGCTCAAATTATTATAAAAGAGCTCTCAGATGTCTATAAATTTAAAAAAACTATAGAGCTTGATGAGTCAAAAGATGCTATATACAGACGTTTAGTATATATTATAAATAAAAAATTTAATATAGACAGTTTTATCCTATCGGAGATACATAAAGAGTCGAAAATACGCACACTAATCCATAGCGAGAATGTTTCAAAAGCTTGTGTAGTACCGATGGATGACCCTTATGAGTGTCGTGCATACCGCACAAACAGCAATGTAATATCATCTGATTTCCCAAATCTTTGTACATACTGCAGTGCATCCAAAGAGGAGTATCTGTGTATGCCTTTTGTTATCAATGATGATGTATCACTTACATTAAGTATATATGCAAAAGATCAGAACACTTTAGAGAAGCATCATGAAAAGATAAACAGCATAGAAAATTATATAGAAGCTGCTAAGCCTGTTATTGAGAGTAGAATCTTGATGGACAGGCTAAGAGATTCATCTCTGCGTGATGGAATGACAGGTCTATATAATCGTAGATTTTTAGAAGAATTTATAGACAAAATCATGCAACAGACTCTAAGAGAAGGCATTAGTTACTCTGTTTTAATGCTCGATATTGATTATTTTAAACTAGTAAATGACAACTACGGTCATGATGCAGGAGATATTGTAATAAAAGGTCTATCAGACATACTAAAAGCAAATATAAGAGCTTCTGATTTAGCTATACGATACGGTGGTGAAGAGTTTACAATACTACTACACAACAGCACCCCGGAGAGTGCTTGTGAGATTGCTAAAAAGATACAAGATGATTTTAACAATACTAAATTTAATGTAGCAAATGAGACTATTCAAAAAACAATAAGTATAGGTGTTGCAGAATTTCCAAATGATGCAGATTCTATCTGGAAGGTTATCAAGTATGCTGATACAGCTCTATATGAAGCTAAAAATACAGGCAGAAACAGAGTAGTTAGATTTACAGAAGATATGTTTAGCTATAACGATGAAGATGAAAGTAAAGAGGCTTAGACTTTAAAAAGTCTAAGTTAGTTTTCGATTTCTATAAGCTAAAGCGATGATAATAAATACAATAGCGTAACTTACAGGTACAAAATCTGGAATAGGAACAGGATCACCTTTTGCGTATGAGTGCATTCCTGCAAGATAGTAGTTTACTCCAAAATATGTCATGATAACAGACGTAAATGCCAACAGAGATATAACAGTATATGAGAAGTCCGTATAGATAGCTTTTATAAAGCGTAAATGCACAACAACCGCATAGATTAAGATAGTTACCAAAGCCCATGTCTCTTTTGGATCCCAGCCCCAGTAACGTCCCCAGCTCTCATTTGCCCAGACACCTCCTAAAAAGTTACCGACACTAAGCATAGCCAGACCTATCATCAGACTCATCTCATTGATAGCATTTAGTTCACGAATTGAGTTACTTATCTGTGCTGAGTTTTTATCATTTTTAATCACAAACAAGATAAGAGTGATAAACCCAAGCAGAGCACCAAGACCTAAAAATCCATAACTAGCCGTAATCATAGATACATGTATGCTTAACCAGTAAGAGTTAAGAACAGGAACAAGATTTGTCACTTGCGGGTCCATCCAGTTAAGGTGTGCCACAAAAAGGATAAGACCTGTTAAAATTCCAGTTGCCGCCAGAGTGATAGGCGAATTTTTAGAAAATATAAATCCCGCCAACATCGTTGCCCAAGAGATATATATCATAGACTCATACCCGTCAGACCAAGGAGCATGTCCAGATATATACCAACGCATAATAAGTCCAAATGTTAAAGCTATAAAAAATATTATTAAAACAGCCATTGTCACTTTAGTATAAATTCCAAGCTTAAATTTCGGACGTATTATTTTTGTAAATGAGAGAATTAGCAGTACAAAACCTATCAGAAAGAAAAAAGGCCACAATTTTTCAAAGATATTGAGTCTGTTATATAAGATTTCAGCTTCTATTTTATTATCACTGATATATACATCTTTACCGACACTACGCTGATATTTTTTTACTGCGGCTAATGCTTTGTCTGCCCCACTCCAGTCACCTGTTTTTATTCCCTCTTCTATTTTATTGAACCAATTTAGAGCCAATATACGCACAATTTCAGAATTTTTTGCATCAAATTTTTGAATTGCCGTTATAGTAGGAAACCATTTATTGTTATTGTCTGTCATAGATGGCCAGATAGAGATTAGCTCTCCTGTATAGACCATGAAACAGACATTGACTCTCTCATCAATTTTTAAGACTGCCTTATCAAATTTATTTCGTTTACCCGGAGCTTTTCTTACTGCTTCATCCACATATTTGGAGAGTTTATAGCCGTTCATCTCACTAGGAAATTCAAAAAATTGAGAAAAAGAGGTATCTTTCGTATTTTCATCAACTCCAATGACTTTATTTACCGCTTTATCAGCCGTATGAATCATATTTATCTCACGCCAAGAGTCAGGAGCCAACATCATCCCTAAAACAACTTGATTTGGCGTCATACCAAGCAGAGATGACTTACGACTTACCTTTGCCAAAATCTCAGTTGCAAGTGTATCCATAGGCTTCATGCGACCCTGTTTTGTCTGAACTAACAAGCGAGAGAACTTATCTGCATGTTCCTTGTCAAATGATAGAACTCTCTTTATGACGGGGTTTAACTCATCTGCTTTTGCTTGAGGCTGAATCATAACTGCGACAAGAAGCATAATTGCAGCAAACGTCTCTACTTTTGCCGCTGCATTTTTTGCTTTTTTAGATAGTTTTGCAAAACGCCCATTTTTTAGAAACAGTGAACCAAACATACCTATACCCATAAGTAGATAACCAAGATATGTAGGCAGTGTTCCCGGGTCATGATTTACAGATAAAACAGTTCCTTTCTCATCTCTATCATAAGAGGATTGAAAAAATCTATAATTACGGTGGTCAAGCACATGATTCATATATATACGAAACGGCATATTTATCCCTTTTTCTTTATCTATCAAGACAACATCACTAGCATAAGAAGATGGAGAGTTTGAACCCGGATAGCGTGTTAAATCAAATTTTTTCAATTTTAATGCAAAAGGTAGTTTTATAAGTTTAGAGCCGTAACTGACATCTATCTTTATGCCATTTAAACTTAGAGATGTTTTATCTCCTACAAGACCGCGAGTACCTCTAAGAGTAACATCTCTGCTTTTGCCGTTTGAACTTAAGCGAAGAACTATTGCGTCAAGCTCACCGCTATTCATCCTAGGACCACTAAGTGAACTACGACTGACTAAAACTTCTTCTGCCTTTGGGTAAAAGTCACGAAGTACAAAACTACTGTTTTTTACTGTATGAAGACGGCGTTTTTGCAACACATCTGTTTTACTTGCATTTAACTCTCCACTACTTCTATCATTCATATTTAGATATGTCATGCTCATTGGATGTGACATCTTAAGAGAGTTACCGTCTATAAAAAGCTTTATAACCGGTTTGTCAAACGACTTTCCTGAGTCAAAATCCAAAACAAAATCAGAAGCCACATAATACTCACCCTTTTTAAGTCTAAGCTGTTGTGGCTGTGACGCTGAGCCTGTCACCATCATATTTGCAATCGGCTCTCCATCTTTTGCAGGTTTTAAGGTATAAGCAGCATCTGGTATATAATCTATAATTTGAGCATCTACATGTTTATCTGCTACATCTATACTGTAGCTAATATCATTTTTTGATATTTTTGACAGATATATAGGTTTTGAGTACTCAAATATCTTGCCATTATCATCAAATTTAAAATCTAAAAATGTTTTGGCACTAAGCATAGTGTCTTTTGTAGCACCTTCGCGGATATGCATACTACCCTCAAAACCGACATATCTAGTAATAGCAGCACCAATTAAAATAACAAAAAATGAGATATGAAACATTAAAACAAGAGCTTTCTCTTTACGATACATCTTAAAATTGAAGATATTGATAGCCAAATTAACACTAAGAAGAGCCAAAAGAAACTCAAACCATCTAGCATTATATACCTCAGCTTTTGCTGTTTGTGTACCAAAATCATTTTCGATAAAGGTTGCAGCACCTATAGCTATGGCAAACACCAGCATTAAAAATGCCATCGTTTTCATAGAACCTAAAATTGATATTATCCTCTTTTGCATAATTCTCCTATCTAATTTTTTTAAAAATATATCCAATTGTAATTAACAGTTACCAAAATTCTAGTGGATTTGGATAAGTAAACTTATAATTTAACTTACGTGAAAGTTTACTTGAACTAACTATTCTCTTACTCATACCCTCAAACGTACCCAAAGTAAAACCAAAATGCTTAGAATTTTTCTGATGTACTTGTGAGCGTAGCGGATGTTTTGGAGCAACTACATTAAAAACTTCATTTTTAATGTTAGAGGCTATAATCTTATCTACAACACCGATAACGTCATCTTTGTGAATATAGTTGACATATCCGTCACTAAAACTTTTAACCTTGCTCCAACGCCCTGACACTCTATCGCTTCCCATAAGACCTGCAAGTCTTAATATAACAAGCTTATCTGTCATCTCTCTCATCAAAATTTCAGCTTCATACTGCAATGAGTTCTTGCTTATATGAGTATCTTCATCCACTTTGCAATCAAACTCACGATAAACAGAGATACTGCTCATAAATATAACAGCTGTTTTCTTCCTTACATGTAAAGCTATATCATTTAAAGTTTTTAAGTAGTTATCTTTTGTAGATATAGATATTATAAGATAATCACAATCAAAAAAATCACTATTTAAATCTGGTATATAGTAGTGATTTTTTAGATTTTCTTGCTCTTTTTTTCGAGTGTAACACTTTGGTCTGTATCTGTATAGACTATCATATAGTGACTTTCCAAGCCAACCACATCCAATAATACTAATTTTCAGATGAAGCCTCTTTTGCCTGTGTGTATGCTTTCATAATACCTATCATCTCATAAACGGATATTTTAGGAAGAGCTTTTTGTATCTCTTCATCAACACTTTTATATTGACCTTTTATCTTATCTATTTTATCATAGGCATTTGGCTTAACTTCGCTCATCGCAATATTTATACCGGCCGCCCAAAACAGCACAATCGTAAGCCAGACACTCTTTTTTGCATTTACATATACACCTATAAAATGCAGTGCGATACTTAAAATTATTGCACCAATTAAAACAGTATATATATTCATAGATTTACCTTTTCACCTCTTGGTTTCATATGTGTATCTGTATTTGTATCTTCTATCATCTTCTCACCAAACATAGTTACACCCATAGTTCCAATGAGCATCAATATAACAACTAAAGCCAAAAATACCAATGCCATCGAATAACGCTTTATAATCTCTTTCACAACTACTCTTTTATCTTAAATCGCTCTTTTTTTAAGAGCGTAAAACCTGTTAAAGCAGAATCTTTTATACCCAATTTTTTTCCAGCTTTTGGATTAAGTATATGATGACCCAATCTAACTTCTACAACATCATCTTTTTGCAACTTTTTATTAAAATGAATTTTTCTAGTCTCATTGGCTTTTATATGGTTATCTTTTAAAACACTATCAGCCACCCAAGGCATACTAGGCTTTTTATCTTTGCCTATGATACGCATAAATTTAGCACTTTTAAGAGCTGTTGTTTTGCCAGAACGTATAATATCAACCCTAAGCTCACCGACACGAAGAGGATGCAGTAAAAGCTGATGAGTAGCTCTGTTTTTTATCTCAATATCAAAACCGCTATCAGTTTTATCAAGAGATATATCAACATATTTTGCTAACATTTGAGGCTTATGAATAGTTCCCGCAAATCCATGATAGCGATGAGTCTTAGAATCAACTGCGGTTGTAAAGCTACCCTGAACCATAGGCATATGACAGCTTATACAGTTATCCTTGCTCTTAATTTTTTTGTCCATATCCATCTTACATACTGTAAACTCATGTGAATTTTGTTTGTGTGAATGACAACCTATACACATTTTACCATTATAGAAATTTTTGTTTGTAAAATCTATATCATGAAACGGTGAACCGCTTTTTTTTGTCACTAAACCTAAAAAGTTTGTCTGTATCTTATAGCTTACATCACTATTGTCTTTTTGGCTCTCTCTTGCAGAATAGAGAACTTTTGTCTTTTTTGACATAATATTGATATTACGTTTTGCATGAATTTGTACATCTTTTATCTTATGGCAGTATATACATGTAACGGCATCTTGAGTCTGTATGGCATCTTTTTCAGGCAGTGCGGGCTTAGCCTCTTTAAGTGATTTTAATACTCTTTTATCTGTCGGTGTATGACAGACTGCACATACATACTTCTTTTTTTTACTCAGCGGGTGTTTATTCCATACAGCTCTGTGTATCTTATCATTATATATAGATGCTTTTCTGTGCATAGAGTCATGATATTCAGTATATATAATAGGGTGACAAGTCTTACATGTAGAGCTAGGTTCAGTATCTTTTATAGCACCAAATAGACTTATTGAAAATAAAAAAAATAGTATCAGTTTCATTTACTAGTTACCTTTTTAGAATCTTTTTTCTTAGGATCAATAGAGGCGTAATCAACACAACGAGCAGTATGAAAAGCTCGTACATGATTGTCCGATACAAACTTATCTCCTTCTAACCTCCACTCTAGTGCTTTAGATACAAGAACTGATTGTGAAATTGTTCTGTGCATCTTATTTTCACAGATAATCGTCTCTCCATCATTAAATAGCTTTTTAACACCATTCATTCTAGCCACAGTCGTAAAGTAGTGAGCCATAATCATTCCACCAAATATTGAAATGACACCAATCATTCCATACTTAAACGAACTCTTTGGAAGTGTAGAATGTGTAGTCACATACGCTGTTATTATCAAGAAAAAGATACCTATAGCTATATATGGTATCTCTAATTCAAAAAAAAGTCCCATTAACTCTCCTGTGCAATATATTTATTTTCCCAAGATTCAAACTCAGGAGTGAAGTATTCGATACGTACTTTTTTAAACTCACGAGATGAGTATAGAGGCATATGCGATGCAGACTCTATCTCTTTTGACATATCATCAATTATGGCATTTGTCTCTTGCGTAGTTTTACCGTGAACCATTGTAAAGAGATTGTATGGCCAATTTTCATATTTTGGACGAAGATAACAGTGGCTAACGGCAGAAAAAGCAGCTGCTTTCTCACCGATAGCTTCACCATTTGCTTCATCAACATCCCAAACAACCATCGCATTTGCATTAAATCCAGCTTTTCTGTGATTTAAAATAGAGGCAAATCTACGCATTATCCCTGCCTCTTGCAATTGTATCAAAATAGAGAAAAATTTATCATAACTGATGTCAAGTTCTTCTACTATTTTTTTAAAAGGTTCACTTACTATCTCTATATCATATTGGGCTTTTCTGATAACAGCATGATGAAGTTCACTTAGTTCAATATCACTATGGACAACTTTTTTAACTTTCTCTTTTTTATCATCTTTTCCCGTAGTATTTAACTTTACAGAGATTTTAAAAAGTTTTAGAGTCGGCAGCATTATATACTCTTTGGCATTGGTAAGCTTTGCCAATATCTCCAACGTCTTTTCAAGCCCAAGTTTTGAATCCGGTGCAACCGCTAGAGTGAACCAGATATTAAAATCATGATTTCTCTCATAATTATGCGAGATACCCGGATGTGAATTTATGATTTTTACTGCATCACTTATATCTTCTTTATCAATTTTAAAGGCAACTAAAGATGATTTATACCCTAAACGCTTAGTATCAAATATGGCAGATGTCTGACGAATAATATTTTTACTCTTCTGCTCTTGCAAAATACTAAGCACCTCCTCTTCACTTATATCAAGTTCATCCGCAATAGCTTTAAAAGGCTTTGCAACTAAGGGAAATTTTTTCTGTATTCTCGAAAGTATCTCTTGTTTCATTAACTATAATCTTTATATCTAATTTTGAGAATTGTAATCACTTTTAGCTTGATTTATATTGATACTTATCAAATATATTAGACTTGTTGCAAAATAATGCTACATTATGATGTAG
>WFND01000109.1 GCA_015484575.1 Helicobacteraceae bacterium | reverse complement strand
TAAATCTTAATATTTCAAAAAAAACATTTCCTCTGTCATCTTCAAAACCTTTCCTGTATCCAGCTATAGAAAAGGCTTGACATGGAAAACCACCTGTTAATATATCTATTTTTTCTACTTCATCAGTTTGTAATTCTTTTAAATCTTTTTCAAAAAGTTTATGTTTATGATTTGCTCGATAGGTAATGGCCGCATTTTTATCAATCTCATTTGCCCAAGAGATTTTGAAACCAGCTTTCTTAAAGCCTAATTCAATTCCACCAATACCGGCAAATAGTCCACCAACTTTTAACTTACTATCTATTTTTTGTTTATTATTGTAATTCATTTTTTGAGTCATAATATTTTCTTTTGCATCAAAGTTGAACAAATTATAAAGTATTGTATCTTTATACCTACAATTTATCTTTTTTTGATGTTATTGTATTGCATATTTTAATTTTTACCAAAAAATATGTCAAATTGTAATGTTTTTAATAATACGCTGATTTTCATATCTAATTTTACCCGAAAACTCCTGACAAGTAATGTTCAAGTAATGCTTATTGTTTAAACTTCTCTTATCAAAAAAAAGGATAAATCATGAAAAAATTACTTATACTTATGTTAGTATTTGCTACTGTTATGCTTCAAGGGGCAGCTTTTGATAAAGATGCAAAGTTTAGAACCACAAAGGTGCATATTAGCTCAGATAAACCACTCTCAACAGGTGCGAATAGCTTAATTTTAGATATAAAAGTCAAAGGTAAAGCTCCTAAAGATGCAGCGGTTAGTGTAAAAGCTTTTATGCCTGCAATGCCGGGTATGCCAGCTATGAAATATATGGCTGATGCGAAAGATTTAGGCAGTGGGAAGTATAAAGTAAAGTTAAATATAGCGATGAGCGGAACATGGCAACTGCATATCTTTATAACACCGAGTGAGGGTAAAAAGTTACGCGTAAAAACAGCTATAAATTTCTAATAAAGAGTCAAAAAATGTTAAATCCAAAACATATATTTATGGCTTTCATCTTACTTAGTGTAGAAGTTTATGCACTAAGTTTAGATGAAATTATAGATAAATCATTGATGCAAAATCCATCTTTAGAGTCAATCACACACAAAATTAATGCAAACAGATCAAGCATTAATCTCTCAAATCAGTTTGCAAATCCAACATTGAGTTACTCTCAAAATACCATTAGTGCAAATGAACCAATGAGTCAAAAGGTCTTAACTCTTGCTCAGAAGATATATTTTTACGGTAAACGAGATGTGAAAAAAGAGATTGCTCAGGCAGATGAAAATATCTTACATGTAAGCCTAAAAGAGGCAAAAATTAATCTTATCAAAGCTATTAAAGAGAGAGCATATAGTATCTGGAAACTACAAGAGCTTTACAAAATAGTAGAAAAATATGAAAATATTACAAGACAAAAAATTGAACTTTCAGAGTCTTATACCAGCACCTCTGCTAATCAACATATGGGGATAATGTCAGCAGAACTGACACTCTCAGATTTACGTATTGAAAAGAGTGCAATAAAAGCCAAGATAACAGATGCTTATGCAAAACTATCTTATCTCGCATCTTTTGAGATAGATACTCTTGATTTATCCTTACATGTAAACAGTATGCCAAGTATAAAAGAGTTGCAAAAATCACTCACAAATAACAGCTCTTTAGCTCTTAAAGAGAGAGAGATTCAAAAGAGCAAAAAATTACAAGAGAGTGCAGCTTTGCAGAGCTATCCAGATATAAATCTTGTAGCAGGATACGCTTATCGTGAAAATTTTGATAACTTTTTTAATTTTGGTGTAGCTCTTAGTCTGCCTATATACGGTAGCGAAACTTATAAACAAGAGAGAGCTAGAGAGATGACTCTGTTATCGCAGAGTTTAAAACAAGATATATCCATAGAGATAAGTTCAGAGTTAAAAACAGCATATGCACAGATGTACTCTGCTTATGAGATATATCATATAGTACAAGATGAAGCTCTGCCTCAGATAGAGCATATGTTTGACTTGAGTGACAGCTCTATCTCTACGGGTGGAGATCTATTTAAGTATATAGATATTTTAACTCAAAAACTAAAATTAGAACGAAAAAGTATTGCAGCAGTTGAGCAGTATTATAAATTTAAAGCAGAAATATCAGCACTTATGGGAGAAATAAGATGAATTTAGCACTGAAAGCACTATTAATCACTCTGCCACTACTTTTAGTAGCAAAAGAGGCAACAGTAGAACAACTATTTAATGTAGTAACCGTAAAGGTAAAAAAAGAGACTATAGCACAGCGTATAAAAAATTACGGTTATGTCACTATGGATGAGTCAAGAGTATATGATATATCTCCACGTTTTGGTGGATATGTCGTAAAGCTTCAAGCAGACAAGATATATAAAAAGGTTAAAAAAGGAGAGCCGCTTTTAAGTGTATATTCTCCAGAAGTATTCAAAGCAAAAGAGGAGTATCTAAACGCAGCCAAATATGTAAAACAGCGTAAAGATAAAGCTATGTTACGCAGTGCAAAGTTAAAGCTAGAACTTTTGGGAATCACTAACAAGGAGATACAAGAGCTTGTAAAGCAAAATAGAGCTTCTACAAATACTACAATTTTTTCACCTATAGACGGTTATGTTTTTTTTAAAGGAGTAAATAGAGGTTCTGCTTTTAATGCAAAACAGAAGCTCTTTGAGATAGTAAATCTTGATGAGGTTTGGGTAGAAGCAAAGCTTTTTGAAGAGAGTAGAGCAGATTTAAGTGATACAAAAAATTATGAGCTAAGCTTTAAGGGTATAAAGAAGATATATAAAACAGATAAAAAACTTCTCTATCCACGTTTAGATCCAAAGGTTGCCACTTTAACTCTCAGGCTGAGAGTAGATAACGCTTCACATCAGCTCTTTCCGGGGATGTATGCCAGAGTTATCTCGCTTAAAGATGAGAAAACACAGTTAACTCTGCCAACTACCGCAGTTATCAGAAAAGATGCAAAATATTATGTTTTTATGGTTGGTGAATTTGAGGGAGAGTATGAGCCTTTGGAAGTACATGTAAAGATAATAGATGCCAATACCTATGCCGTATTAGATGCTCTAAAAGAGGGCGATGAAGTTGTAAATAATGCACTGTTTATGATGGATAGTGATGCTCAGATAAACAGTTTGTACTAGCAGGGATATATTATGATTGAAAAATTAATTGCTTTTAGTGTTAAAAACAAATTTTTGATACTGATGATGACACTCTTTTTAATAATGGGTTCGTACTATAGTATGAAAAATACCCCACTTGATGCACTTCCTGATCTCTCTCCTCCGCAAGTTATTGTGCAGATAAACTGGGCAGGACAGTCACCTGAAATCATAGAAGACCAAGGAACTTATCCTTTAGTATCTCAGTTTTTAGCTATAGCAAATATAGATACGGTTAGAGGCTATTCTACTTATGAAAATGGGCTGATTTATATCATTTTTAAAGAGGGTACAGACCTGTACTGGGCGAGAAGCAGAGTGTTAGAACAGCTCTCTTCCATACAGTCACAACTGCCATCTTCCATGTCAGTATCTCTTGGACCCGATGCTTCTGGTGTCGGCTGGGTGTATGAGTATGCACTTAGCTCTAAAACAAAAAATCTAGCAGAGCTTAGAAGTCTGCAAGATTACTACTACAAGTATGCTCTTATGGGTGTAGATGGTGTGAGTGAAGTGGCATCTATCGGTGGTTTTATCCCCACGTATCAGGTCAGTATAAACAATGATAATCTTGTAAGGTATAACCTAAGCATAAAAGATATAGCCAAGGTCTTAAAAGCCAATAATAATGATACGGGCGGACGTATTGTTATTGAAAACGGTTTTGAGTGGATGATTCAGGCAAAAGGTTATGTTAAAGATTTAGATGATATTCGCTCTCTTGTTGTGGCTGATAAGGGTGGTGTCGGTATCACCCTTGGAGATATTGGACGGGTTGAGCTAACTCCTGCACCTAGACGTGGTGTTGCTGATTTGAATGGTCAAGGCGAGGTTGTCGGCGGTATTGTACTGCTTCGCTATGGGGAAGATGTTTACTCTGCTATAAAACGTATAGATAAAAAGATGAAAGAGTTAAAAGTTGATGATGTTGATGTTACGGTGGTGTATGATCGCTCATCTCTGATAGAAAAAGCGGTTGCGACTCTTAAAAGCACACTTGTTGAAGAG
>WFND01000108.1 GCA_015484575.1 Helicobacteraceae bacterium | reverse complement strand
CATTCTTGATAAACAGCGTCTTGACTTTCAAAACAGTAGCGTACAGAGCAATAATATAGATATATATGCTACCGTAAGCATAGGTATGGCAGAAGTCAATTTTATAGACAATACGTCTATTGATGATATATTTTCTTATTACCTAGAAAAAGCAGATGCCAATCTTTATCATGCAAAACAAGAAGGTCGTAACAGAGTTAAAATATAAAAAAGAAGTAGATTTACTTCTTTTTATCATCTTTATTTGGTATGACTAACATATTGTAGTAACGACCTTCAAGACGTGGAGGTTTATCCATAGTTCCCAAATCTTCTACCATCGGCCATACTTTTATAAGAACCTCACGAGCTGCTTCTGGGTGAGCCATCTCACGACCACGCAAGAAAACACGAAATTTTACATGCTTTCCAGCTTGTAAAAATTCACGTGCGTGTTTAATTTTGTAACTAATATCGTTATCAGCAATTTTTACAGAAAGTTTAATCTCTTTTTGCTCGATTTTTGTCTGATTTTTACGTTGCTCTTTTAATTTTTTCTCTTCTTGGTATTTAAACTTACCATAATCCATGATTTTAGCAACCGGTGGTTTTGCCGTAGGTGCAATCAAAACGAGATCCAATCCCAGTTCGTTAGCTTTATCCATAGCTTCGTTGGTAGAAATAATACCAAGTGATTCTGCGCCATCTACATTGCAGCGTACCTCTGGGACACGAATGTCATCATTCATTATAGTGCGGTCTTTTTTACTCAAAAATTTACCTCGTTAATTTTTTTCAAAATCTTAGTAAGAAATTCATCTTCACTAAGAGTATATTGTTCACGATTTCTTCTATCACGAACAGCAATGCTTCTATTAGCAACCTCTTCATCTCCGATTACAATTATCATCGGAACACGCCCTTTTTCAGCTGTACGAATACGTTTGTTAAGACTCTCGTTCTTATCAAAAATCTCCGAATCAGCTCCAATATCTAAAAGTTTATCTGATAATTCTTTAGCATAAGCTTGATGAGGCTCCGCAATTGGAACAATTGCTACTTGTGTAGGAGCAATAAACATCGGAAACTCTCCGGCGTAGTGTTCTGTCAAAATTCCTATAAATCTCTCAAATGAACCAAGAATTGCTCTATGTATCATAACCGGCTGAATTTTATCATTGCCCTCTGCCGTATATTCAAGCTCAAATCTTTCAGGAAGGTTAAAATCCAACTGAACAGTTCCGCACTGCCACTCACGACCTATAGCATCGGTGATTTTAATATCTATTTTAGGACCATAAAATGCTCCGCCACCCTCATCTATCTCATAAGTAAGCTCATTTTTATCCATAGCATTTTTCAAAGCTTGTGTAGCTTGATCCCATATCTCATCATCACCGACCGCTTTTTCAGGTTTTGTGGAGATCATCATCTTGTAGTCAAATTCAAAAGTATTCATAATTTTATCAACAAAATCCACAACTTCTATAATCTGCTCTTCAATCTGCTCGGTAGTACAAAATATATGTGCATCATCTTGAGTAAACTCACGAACACGAAAGAGTCCATGAAGAGCACCTGTCATCTCATGGCGGTGGACTACGCCATACTCAAAATATTTTATAGGTAAATCACGATATGAGTGAAGCTCATCTTCATAGACTTTTATATGCCCTACACAGTTCATAGGTTTAACACCAAACTCAATATCATCTATTGAGGTGAAGTACATGTTTTCACCATAGTTTTGATAATGCCCTGAAGTTTGCCATAGAGATGAACGTAACATCTCAGGACCACGAACAGGCTCGTACCCGCGTTTACGATGTGCTTTAAAAAGCAGTGATTCCAATCTTGCTCTTAAACGTCCACCTGCAGGTAGCCAGATAGGAAACCCTGCACCCACCTCTTCACGAAAAGTAAAAAGTTTCATTTCGTTACCGATTTTTCTATGATCACGTTTTTCAGCTTCGGCTAACATTGTCATGTGATTTTTCAAAGACTCTTTATCGGCAAACGCTATCCCGTATATACGTGTAAGCATCTCATTTTTACTATCTCCGCCAAGATATGCACCGGCAATCTTCGTCAATTTGAAAAAACGTATATGGCGAACATTAGGCAGATGCGGTCCACGACATAAATCTTCAAAATCACCCTGCTTATATATGCTGACCTTGTCTCCTATGATACGCTCCATTACGGAAAGTTTTAGATGATCTTTGGCAAATTTCTCTTTTGCTTCATCCATTGAAATTTCATAACGCTCAATTTCATACTTTTTCTTAGCACAATTTAACATCTCTTTTTCAATACGTTTTAGATCACCCTCGCCTATGGTTTCATTAACTTTAAAATCGTAATAAAATCCCTCTTTTACTACAGGTCCTACATAAAACTCTGCATCCGGATAGAGATTTTTGATAGCTTGTGCCATTAGGTGTGCTGTTGAGTGACGAAGAACTTCCAGCGAATCTGCCGAATTGTCAAGTTCTATGCCTTCGCCCTCTATTTTAAGGGCTGCAGCAGTCTGTAAATCTACAATTTCATCATTGTGTTTGATGGCGATATAACTCATTATATGAATATCCTAACTTATAAAAAAATTTGCTAATAATACCCAAATAGCACTTATATTTTACACCGTCTATCATCTTCTAACAGTAAATCTATTAAATTGTCATCTCATCTTTTTTATTTCGTCTCTAACGATATTGACAGCTTGTACCATGTTTGTTAAAGATGGTTTCACCTCTTCGTATTTTCTTGTTTTTAATCCACAATCTGGATTTATCCAGAGTTGCTCTTTTGGCAATACTTCTAAAAGTAGCTTAATTTGCGTAACAATCTCTTCAACCGAAGGAATTCTCGGACTGTGTATATCATATACCCCCGGTCCTACCTCTTGTTTATATCCGACTTTTGCAAATATTTTCAAGAGTTCATTCCCACTTCTTGCCGTCTCTATAGAGATAACATCTGCATCCATGGCTTCAATAGTGGAGATAATATCATTAAATTCACTGTAACACATATGTGTATGAATTTGAGTCTCTTTTTTTGCAGAACTTACAGAGAGTTTAAAATCTCGTACAGCCCAATCCTCATACTCCTTAATTTTAGCTTTTCTAAGTGGATACCCCTCTTTAAAAGCCGCTTCATCTACCTGTATGATTTTAATACCGGCATTTTGTAAATCATCAACTTCATCACAAATTCCAAGTGCTATCTGTTTTGAAACTTCACTTCTTGGCATATCATCACGCACAAATGACCAGTTAAGAATTGTAACTGGACCGGTAAGCATTCCTTTCATAATTTTATCTGTTTTACTTTGAGCATAAGTAATCCAATCGATTGTCATAGGTGCAAGACGATTAATATCCCCATAAATAAAAGGTGGTTTTACACAACGGCTTCCATAACTTTGCACCCAGCCGTTTTGAGAAAAACCATACCCTTTAAGCTGCTCTGCAAAGTATTCAACCATATCATTTCTTTCAGGCTCACCGTGTACCAAAATTTCAACTCCGCACTCTTCTTGAAAAGTTACACAATCATCAATATATTTTTTCATCTCATCTACGTAGTTTTTTTCATCTAAGTTACCATCTTTAAATTCTCTTCTGGTATGTCTTATATCTACTGTTTGCGGGAAAGAACCTATAGTTGTTATGGCAAGAGGTAAATATTGAAGCTTCTCTTTTTGTATCTGTATTCTCTCTTCATATTTACCTTCACGTTCTAGTTTTTTAATATTTTTTACTCTTTTTTGCACCTGTGCATCATGAATAAGTTTTGAACTTTTTCTTGTACTGTTGGCAGCTATATTCTCTTGCAAGGCTATGATTTCATCTTTATTCAGACTATCTTTGGCATAAAAAAAGAGTTTTGATACTAAAGCAATTTCATCAAGTTTTTCTTTTGCGTAACTTAACCAGTTTTTTACTTCTGTATCCATTTTTTCTTCATATTGTAAACTAAAAGGTACATGAAGCAATGAACAAGATGATGCAATCAAAATATTTTTTCTATTTACATGTAAAGCTATTTTATTCAGTAAGCTTACCGTTTTTTCTATATCATTTTTCCAGATATTCCTTCCATCAACCACACCTGCTATAAGTGTTTTATTTGAAGTTGCAATAAATTTTAATGAATCGAAATTTTCAGTACCGTATAAAAAGTCAAGCCCTAATGCCCATATGGGAGTATGCACTAATATCTTAGTAGCTTCACATGAATTTTCAAAATATGTAACAACAGCAATTTTAATATGAGAAGAGACATTTGCCAATTTATCATAAGTCGGTTTTATAAGACTAAGCACTTTTGTCTCTAAATCTTTTACAAAAATAGGTTCATCTATCTGCACTGTTATTTCATCATCAAGAGTTGCTATCTCTCGTAAAAGTTCTTCATAAACAGGTAAAATTTTCGAGTGCAGTGCATATGTATCACCACCATCAACTCGCTTTGAAAGTCCCAAAAATGTTAAAGGACCTATAATATTTATTTTACTTTTAATCCCATATTCTTTTGCCTGTTTATACTCTGAAATGATTTTTTTTGCATTTAATCCGTATCTGTCTTCAAGTGAAAGTTCAGGAACTATATAGTGATAATTCGTATTGAACCATTTTGTCATTTCCATTGCAACTGCTTCTTTATTTCCTCTTGCCATAGAAAAGTAGAGTTCATGTCCTGTTAAATTTTGAAATCTTTTAGGTACTGCACCAAGCATGATGGCCGTATCTAACATATTGTCGTAAAAAGAGAAATCATTAGAACTAATATACTCTATACCGGCATCTTTTTGATACTTCCAATGTCTGATTTTTAAATCATCAGCACTCTTTTCTAATGCTTTAACATCACTTCTACCTGTCCAATAGCTCTCTAATGCTTTTTTTAGTTCCCTGTGTTCTCCGATTCTAGGGAAACCAATTACGTAATTTTTTGACATCACAATATCCTCTGTTTTTAGTCATTTTTGACATATTATTTTTTATTTAAAGTTTTTTATTTAAGCGGATATTGATAGAGGAGGATGGACACCGCTACGGCGAAATGCAAAACATACCGTATAGTATGGACACCTCGGAATGTAGTGATTTAATAAAACCATAAGTTTTGATTTTATTGTTAAAAGCAGATGACAATGGCACGGCTTTGCATTATTGACAATAACAGCTGTAATTTTAAACAAATTACTTGACAGCATTGCATCTCCTGAATTATTTTTGAAATTATATCATATATATATCTATTTATTTGCTCACAGATGTTAAGCTTAAATCACATTGAGCATCTTGTGATACTTTTTTTACCTTAGGCAATTCAATAGATAAACATCTTATCTCTTGCAGTGCTTCACTCCTAAATCTGTCTAGCGGTGAGCGTATCATATAGTACGCCCAAGTTCCTTTACGCTCTACTCTGATAAATCCGGCATCTTTTAAAATCTTTAAATGTCGAGATAGACGAGATTGAATCATATCCAATGAATTTTGCATATCACATACACACATAGCTCCATGCTCATCCAAAAAGCGTAATAGCAACACCCTTGTCTCATCGTTTAATGCAGAGACTGTTTTTAAAAAAATATCCATTTTCCGTCCTTGTTTGATATTATATCAAAATCATTCATTTATATCAATATATATTGATTTAATGATATGTTTCTGCTATAGTTACAAAAAAGATTGGGATTAAAGTATGATATTAGCTAGTGGACTATTTTTAGTAACTCTTATTTTTGTTATCTGGCAACCTCGTGGTTTACAGATTGGAACGACAGCAGTTATAGGGGCAGTGGTTGCCCTTATATTGGGTGTTGTTAATTTTGCTGATGTTATAGAGGTGACAAAGATTGTCTGGGATGCAACTTTGTCGTTTATCGGTATAATTATACTCTCTATGGTTCTTGATGAGATAGGTTTTTTTGAGTACGGGGCTCTTAAGATGGCACGACTCAGCAGAGGCAATGCACATCTGATGTTTGTCTATATTCTGCTGCTTGGTGCTATCGTAGCGGCTCTTTTTGCAAATGACGGTGCAGCACTTATCTTGACACCTATTCTCTTGGCAAAGATGAAACATCTTAAGATGAAACCTGCAACAATTTTTGCATTTTTAATGGCAGGAGGTTTTATAGGCGACAGTGCTTCAAATCCTCTAGTTATCTCAAATCTGACTAACATAGTAACAGCCGGTTATTTCAACATCGGTTTTTTTGAGTATGCAAAAAATATGTTTTTACCAAATATACTAAGCATAGTAGCTTCAATAACTATCCTCTGGCTCTTTTTTAGAAAATCTATCCCTGCAAAAATAGATATACAAAATCTTGCCACCGCTCAATCTGCCATAAAAAATATGGCAATGTTTAAGCTTAGTTGGTATTTTTTAGCTATCTTGTTGTCTGGATATTTTATCGGAGATTATTATAATCTTCCCGTATCAATATTTGCTCTTGGAGGAGCTTTAATCTTTTTACTCATTGCAAAGCATCACAAAGCAGTAGAGCCGATAAAGACTATAAAATCTGCTCCTTGGCAGGTTGTATGGTTCTCTATAGGACTCTATATCGTTGTATTTGGTCTTAAAAATGCCGGTTTAACAACATATTTAGCACAAATTATAGAAAATCTTCACTCTTATGGGGATAGTGTAGCTATAATCGGTACAGGCTTTTTATCTGCCGTATTAAGCTCTATTATGAACAATATGCCAACTGTTATGATTATGGATATAGCTATTGGGCATACCGGACATGATGCTTTAGCTTATGCAAACATAATAGGCTGTAATCTTGGTCCAAAGATGACACCTATCGGCTCTCTTGCTACACTTTTATGGTTACATGTGTTAGCTCAAAAAGGTATCAAAATAACATGGGCTGAGTATTTTAAGGTAGGTATTATAGTAACTCCTCCTGTTTTACTAACAGCTCTTTTGGGGTTAATATAAGCTTACATGTAAGAGTTTTTATTTTAATAGGATATATATTATGTTTACGTTTAAAAAAAGCCCAACTGTATGTTACTGCATAGATGTTGATGAGGATACAATACTCAAAGCTATAAAAGATGGTGCAAATACACTCAAAAAAGTTAAAGAGACAACCAAAGCTTGTACGGGAAATGAGTGTAAAGATAAAAACCCAAAACACAGATGCTGTTCGGTAGAGATTAAACAATTAATCAAGGAGAACTCTTAATGAATGAATTTTTTAAGTATGGTGAAAAAGTTGATGGTTATGATGTCAGAGTGTTAAACGAAAGAGAAGCTAGAGCCGGGGCTGGGATACTTTTTGCTTTTGGGCTTTTAAGTTTAACAAACAGTGTTATGTTGGGTCATCTCATCTTTACAAAAGTTTTTATAAGTTTTTTTACTCTTGATTTTTTGATAAGAGTTATCAACCCTAGCTACTCTCCAAGTCTTCTTATGGGACGTTTTTTTGTGCAAAATCAGATACCGGAGTATGTAGGAGCAGATCAGAAGAGGTTTGCATGGAGTATAGGATTAGCTCTTGCTCTGCCTATGTTTTATCTGCTGGTTATCCATTTTCAGCCAAATCCTATTAAAGTTTTAATCTGTATTATATGTCTGCTGTTACTCATAGCAGAATCTGCATTTTCTATCTGTTTAGGGTGTAAAATCTACAACTTAATAAAAAAAGAAAAAGCTACAAACTGCCCCGGCGGTGTGTGTGAAATAAGAAAAAAAGAGAAGATACAGACCTTTAATATAGCTCAAAAAATCATAACTGTTTTAGTCTTTGTATTTGCAACTTCAAGCCTCTACTTATATATGGCTAAAGTAGAAAACAAGACATTTTTGATGAAACGTGTTTCACAGATGATGATGAGCGATCAAGAGCGACAAGCTATAGAAGATGCCGAATTCGATAAAGCTGCGGAAGCTTTTGAAGACGATGATGAAGATTTTCAATAATGAAAAATAAAATAGGATTTATAGAGGCATTTAGCATAGGTGTCGGCGGTATGGTCGGTGGTGGTATCTTTGCTGTTTTGGGTCTTACCATAGAGTTATCAAAAGGTGCTGCTCCTATCGCATTTTTTATAGCCGGAATAATAGCTCTTATAACTGCTTACTCTTATGTAAAGCTCTCTTTACGCTATCCAAGCGAAGGAGGAACTATAGAATTTATAGTTCAAGCATTTGGAAATGGAGCATTTTCATCGTTTATAAACTCTTTAATGCTTATTAGTTATGTTATTATGATTGCACTTTATGCTTACGCTTTTGGAAGTTACGCCTCGGCACTGATTGTTGGAGGTGATAATGAGCTTATTCATAATGCTCTTGCCATCAGTGTTATTATAGTTTTTACTTTAATCAATCTGCTTGGTGCATTTATGACAGGCAAAGCTGAAGATATTATGGTATTTATAAAATTGGCTATACTTCTACTCTTTTGCGGTGTCGGTTTTTTTACTATAGATTTTACTCATCTATCGCCTACAGAGTGGATGCCACTCTCTAGCGTTGTAACCGGTGGGCTTATGATATTTTTAGCATACGAAGGTTTTGAGCTTATAGCAAATACTGCTCGTGATATTAAAAATCCGGAAAAAAATCTTCCCTTGGCATATTACAGCTCTGTTATTTTTGTTATTATACTTTATATTGTTATAGCTATGGTTGCGGTGGGAAATGTAAGTTTTCAAGAGGCGGAAAAATCAAAAGATTATATCTTAGCAATAGCTGCAGAGCCTTTTTTCGGTCATAGCGGTTTTATACTTATTGGAGTTGCAGCACTTTTATCAACTGCATCGGCAATAAATGCAACTATCTACGGAAGCGGTAGAACTGCCTATCTAATAGCAAAACTCGGTGAGATACCAAGTAGTTTTGAGAAGAAGGTAAAAGAGGGCTTTGAGGGGATGATTATCATCGCTTTGTTAGCCATAATCTTCTCTATCTCTTTTAATTTAGAAAATATATCAGTTGCAGGCAGCTTAGGATTTTTAATCATCTTTTCGTTGGTAAATTTAGCAAACTTCAGACTATACAAAGAGACTAAGGCTAACAGAGTTATAGCTGGGTTTGGATTTATACTAACACTTAGTGCAATCGTTGTTCTAATCAGTTACAACACTCTACATGCACCAAAATCACTACTTAGCAGTATAATAGTTATAGCTATAACGGGAGTTTTTTCATACCTATATCACCATATTAAAAATAATAAAAAGCATCTATCTCTCTATATGGATAAAAATCTACAAAAGCAAGAGAGAGATTAATAACTGACATTACGCACCATAATATTCCCTGAGCATATTATGACACGTAAGGTCGGTTATTAATAATAGATTTGGCATAATTACAAAAATGTTTAGGAGTTACAATGGGTGTTAAAGAAGAGTTATTACAGCGTAGTGGCGGAGTTTGTGAGCTTTGCGGTTCAAGTGAGGATTTAAGTGTTTATGAGGTAGCTCCTTCAAACGGTTCTGCTGAGCAGTCTATATTGGTATGTGCTACATGTAAAGGGCAGATTGAAAATCCAGATACTATGGATACAAACCACTGGCACTGCTTAAATGACAGTATGTGGAGCGGTGAGGCTGCGGTTCAAGTTATGTCATATCGCCTACTTAAACGAATAGCTCATGAAGGTTGGCCTCAAGATATGCTAGATACCCTCTATCTTGAAGATGAAGTTCAAACTTGGGCTGATGCCGAAGCAGAAGAAGAGACAGAAGATGAAGTGGTGTGTCGTGACTCTAACGGTGCCGTTTTAGAAGCAGGAGATACGGTAACAATTATAAAAGACCTTGATGTTAAAGGTGCAGGATTTACGGCAAAACGTGGAACAGCAGTAAGAAATATCTCATTAACATCTAACCCAGAGCAGATAGAGGGTCGTGTAAATGGCACAAAAATCGTTCTTCTTAGTAAATTTTTGAAAAAATCATAGGAGAAGTGGTGTCGCACAAATACGCAGGAGAGATAGCCCCGAAAAGTATCTTGGAAGATATACCTAAATTAGTGGCTTCTTATTACACACAAAAACCTGATGTCACGCAAAGCGGACAAAAAGTAGCTTTTGGTACTTCAGGACATCGTGGAAGTTCCACAAAAAACAGTTTTAATGAAGATCATATATTTGCCATCACTCAAGCTATGTGTGAGTATAGAAAAGAGAACAATATTAAGGGAACGCTATTTATAGGTAAAGATACTCATGCACTCTCAACTCCTGCACAATTAAGTGCCTTACAGGTATGTGTAGCAAATGGTCTTACATGTAAGATTGCAAAAGATGATGAATACACTCCCACTCCCGTAATATCTTTTACTATTTTAGAAGCAAATAAAAGCTCTAACAACTTGTGCGACGGTGTGGTCATAACTCCATCACACAATCCGCCAAGCGATGGCGGTTTTAAATACAACCCGCCAAACGGCGGACCTGCCGATACGGATATTACAGATTTTATTCAAAATCGTGCGAATGAGATTTTAAAAAATTCACTTAAAGATGTAAAAAAAGTATCTCTACAAGAGGCACTAGAGAGTGAAAATGTTCAAGAGTATGACTTTATAACTCCTTATGTTTTGGCTCTAAAAGAGATTGTAGATATAGATGCAATAAAGAGTTCAAAACTTAAGATAGGTGTTGATCCCATGGGTGGCTCCGGTATTGGAGTTTATAAAAAGATAAAAGAGATATATGGGCTTAATATGGATATAGTAAATGAGTATGCTGATCCCACCTTCTCTTTTATGTGCTGTGACAGAGATGGAAAAATTAGAATGGACTGCTCTTCACCTTACGCTATGGCATCTCTTATCACCTTAAAAGAGAAGTACGACATAGCTTTTGCAAATGATCCGGACTTTGACCGCCACGGTATTGTAACACCTAGTGTTGGACTGATGAATCCAAATCACTATCTATCGGTTGCTATCTGGTATCTCTTCTCTAGCAGAGAGAGATGGAGCAGTGAACTTGGAATCGGTAAAACAGTTGTATCTTCTTCCATGATAGATAGAGTTGCAGACTCTTTAGGTAAAAAAGTCATAGAAGTTCCTGTCGGATTTAAGTGGTTTGTTGATGGTCTTTTCAGAGGTACTTTGGGCTTTGGCGGAGAAGAGAGTGCCGGAGCTTCGTTTTTACGTTTTGACGGCTCTGCTTGGTCAACTGACAAAGACGGAATAATCTTAAACCTTTTAGCTGCTGAAATAACAGCTAAAACAAAAAAAGACCCCGGAGAGATATATAAAGAGTTTGAAGCAAAATATGGCAAAGCTTATTATCAACGCATAGACGCTCCTGCCTCACCTCAGCAAAAAGCAGTGCTAAAAAATCTCTCTTTGGAAAATATAACATCTAAAACATTGGCGGGAGAGGATATTGAGAGTATCTTTACCAAAGCTGATGGAAATGGTGCAAAGATAGGTGGGCTAAAAGTTACTAGCAAAAATGGCTGGTTCGCAGCTCGTCCATCAGGAACAGAAGATATATATAAGATATATGCAGAGAGTTTTATATCAGATGAGCATCTGCTAGAGATACAAAAAGAGGCTAAAGAGATTGTTTTATCTGCAATCTCTTAAGTCTGTTTTTTAATACTATTTTTACTTTTGTAAGAGTAAAATAGAGATTATGCAGATAAATTCACAAGCAAACTACAATATCGGTACAAACTATCAAAATGGATTTGCTAATCAAGATAGAGATGATGTTGAAGGTAAAAGTGCCTTAAACAGAGACAAATTATCTTCAGATGAGCAACGCCAACTCTCACAGCTACAATCAAGAGATACGGAAGTTAAAGCTCATGAAGCGGCTCATCAAAGCGGTGGCGGAGCTGTCGGAGGTGCGACATACACTTATGAACAAGGTCCTGATGGAAAGATGTATGCCATAGGTGGTGAAGTTCCTGTCTCTTTTAGAGAAGGTTCGACTCCGCAAGAGACTATCGCAAATGCCAAAGCTGTTATATCATCGGCACTTGCTCCGGCAGATCCGAGTGGACAAGATATGGCGGTAGCATCAAGTGCTACACTTATGATGATAAAGGCTCAACAAGAGCTGACTCGTGAAACCAATGAAAAAATCTCAGGAATTCAAACTTACCAAAATGAGTCAAATTATCAAGGGCAAAAAGATAAAAATTCTACAGAATCTTTAAATATTTCAGCCTAATTTTTTTCAATAATCAGGCTCTGCGTAGGGAAAGCAAAATTTAATTTGGCTTCGTTAAATTTTCTTAAAATCTGCATATTTATCATATCTTGCGTCTTAACGATAGGACTATCTTTTTTAATCCAGTAGAGCATCATGATATTTAAAGAAAAATCTCCAAAAGAGTCAAAGGCAACCACACTGTTTTGGGTATGTTCGTTCTCTTGAACTATCTTAGTCAATATCTCTTTTGCTTTTTCAATATCATCGGCACTAGTATCGTAAGTAAGTCCAAGATAGAATTTGACACGCCGTCCCTTTTCACGTGATATATTTAAGACAGAATTATCAGTTACCGCCGAGTTTGGAACAGTCACCATTCTGCCATCAAGCGTCTCAAGGCGGGTGCTTCTTAAGCCTATCTCTCGAACAAACCCTTCAAAATCATCTATAACAATACGCTCATTCAGACTAAAAGGTTTATCGCTAAATATAACAAACCCGCCAAAAAGATTGGAGACTGCATCTTTAGCGGCAAGAGCAAAAACAAGACCACCCAAGCCAAGACCGGTTATCATGGTAGTCACATCATATCCGGCATTGTCAACACCGATAATTATCATCATAGTCCAGATAGCTATCTTGATAGTTTTTCTAATAATAGGAAGCAGTACATCATCCAAATCGGTTTCAGAATCTTTCACACGAGGAACGATATATTTTTCAACTATAGCATCAAAAAATCTAGTAGCAAACCAAGCTATATTAAATAAAACGGCAAAATAAAATACGCTGTCTATAAATTTTCTTATCTCTTCACTTAGAGTCAGTATATCAAAAGCAAACCAGAAACCAAAAAGCACAATGGCAAGAGAGAGAGGCTCTTCCATCATATCGACAAATATCAAATCAAGATTATTTGATGTTTTTTCAACATAAGCTTTTAACGTTTTTTGAATTATCCAGTAGAGCAATCTTCCTACGACAATAGAACCAAAAGCGAAGAAAAAAGCGTAAAGCCAACTCTCCAAAGTATTGTGTAGATAAACTTCTTGTAACATATATTAACCTTAGAAATAAATTATTGGACAAATAATAGCAAATTAAACTTTGATATCTAATTTATGAAGTGGCGGTAGTTTATCATTTTTCTTATTCTCTTTTTTACGCTCTTTTGGATTTTCTGACTCAGCCTCTTGTTTAGTGTGTTCTCTATCTTCATCAACTTTATGATTCTCTTCTGCAGGACGCACATCTTCTATCTCTTTTGATTTAGAGTTGGCAGACTCGGCTGCTGCCAAATTTTGGAGTTCAAAACGATTTTGCAAAGCATTTTTTTCACTAGCAACTACCGGAGTTTGCTGATTTGTATATATCGTACTCGCTACAGGACCGATGGAAGCCATGGCTTATCCTTTTGAAATATTGATAGTTTTGTACTTATTATACAAAACATTTGCACCCTCTTGAATTTTTACTTCTCGTCTTGGTGTATAATCGACCAAATAGTTACCTTTTTCAAATACGGAAAAATCTACACATATCTTTGCACCATACTCTATGACATTTTGAGGGACATTTTGTTTATCTGTTACTATAATAACATGTGCCGATGGACGATCTTTTAGATGTAACCAAATATCTCTAGCTTTTGCTTTGGAGAGTAGAGCGATATTTCCCTTCTCACTTTTACCAAGCAGTATTTTATATCCCTCTATCCAAAATGTCTCTATCGACTCCTCTTTTTTCTCTTTTTTTTGTCTATTTTTGGCTGGAAAAAGAGTTTTTAAACTGACTAAATCTTTCATCTCTTCTACCGTCTGTATGAAATGTTTAAGATAGGTTATCTTCTCTTGCAGAGTCTCCTTCTCTATATGAAGAGAGTTTGCTTTTTTCTTCAAACGTTTTGAATTTTTAAAAAAATACTCCGCCATATCTGACACTTGAGAAAACGCTTTGGGTATCTCTATTTTTACCAAATTACCATCAAAATCATATAGTTCAAGTTTTGTAGAGTATGGCTTAATCTGATAGATATTTGCCAATATAAGAGTCGCTTTTTCCTGCTGTACCTTTGACATCTCATCAAGATACTCTTTAGATTGCAGTGAAGAGAAAAGACGTTGCAGTTTACTTAATTTCTTATGTAAATAATGTATCTTCTGTTTTTTCAGTGCATTTAAAGCAACCGCTTCTTTTTTTAAATACGCCTCTTTTAAAAACTCTTTTACATCATCTAAAGGGTACTCTTTTGGTGTGTAAGGAGGTTGTGGTGGGTCTAAGAGCAACTGCCCTACTTTAACAACTCTATAAGAACTCTCAGCATCAATATGTCTTAATGCCTCTAAAACAGTATTGTCACTCTCTAAGATAATCGCATTTGCCGTTTTACCTGTAAACTCTAGCTGTAAAACTGCAGATGATTCCTTGTATGAACTGCTCAAAGAGGTGTGAATACGAAGAATTTTATCACTATTGTACAACTCTATTTTATGGATAAAGGAGCGATTAAACTGTTTTGCCAAAACAATATCAAAAGGAGCTTGATATATTTTACTACGTTTATACTCCTTACATGTAAAGATATAAGGCTCACCCTTTCGCATATCAAAATATAACGTATCATCTCTATCGAAAGCGATTTTAACTGTTGTATCATTTACACGATAGATTGCATTTATATTTTTATACCCTTGCATAGTAGCTACAATCTGTTTTAAATGTGAAAATTTCATACCTCAGCCTATAATAAAAATAAAATAATGAATCATTATACCAAATATAATGATATACTTTAAAATAAAAATTTAGGATTAGGTATTTACTATGGGTTGGACATGTCAACACGATTTTCAAGGTAACTGCAAACTGGTAAAAAAGCCATGTGTGCCGGGAATGAAAGGATGTACGTTAAAAAAGAGTGAGTACACCTTTACTACCGGTGATTATGAACAAGATAAAAAAAATAAAGAGAAGAATAGCCGACAGATAGATTTTACTGCACTTGCACGTGAAAATTAATCTGTGTATAATTCTGCAACAAGTCTATTTAATAAAGAGTACAGATGCGTCTTCTTAAAGGTTTTGGAAAAAACTATTTTACTTTAACAGCTATACAGGCAAGTGTTGCACAAGTAACAATGCACTCACGCTATGTCAGTATCCAACGCACTTTACATGTAAGCTTTACAGATGAGGACTCTTTAGAAGAAGAACCTCCGAAAGAGCCTGTTTTAGTACCTCTTTCACTAAATTCAAAGGCTTCACACTGTAGCTGTTTTTATACTCTTGCCTCTCATCTTGTTATAAAAAATCAATCTATTGAAAATTGCTATATTAAACAGTTTCTTCGTACCGACTCCGTAAGTTCACCGCCAAAACTTCTACATAATTTTGCAAAATATACTAAAACTAAAAATCAAGGAAAAATATGAAAAAAACAGTTCTTACACTTTCATTAGTCGCTACAGCTCTTTTGGCTGAAACATCAACTTTAAAACCCTTAGAGATTACATCAACATCAATCAAGCAAGATGAGCTAAAATCGACAGATGCTATAGAGGTATATACACAAGCAGATATAGAAAAATCACATGTTCAAAATGTATATGAATTTTTAAATCAGCAGACATCGGTTATAACCATGCCTACTTATGGAAACCCATTTGCTCAAAAGATGGATATGCACGGTTACGGTATAGGAGATGGCTATCAAAATATCGTCGTCACTCTAAATGGTCGCAAGATAAACAATATAGACATGGTTGCACCGCTTCTATCATCCATATCACCATCTGCTATCAGTCGTATCGAGATTATAAAGTCTAGCGGTATTGTTACAGGCGGAGATGGAGCAAATGGCGGTGTTATAAATATACAGACAAAAAAAAGCAATGATAAAGAGTTAAGTCTGTACGGTGGAACTTACGGTACTCTTGATGGCTCTTTTTATATAGGTCACTCTGATGATACTTTAAGCGTTTCAGCTTCTGCAGAGGCACAGAAAAATGATGGTATTCGTCATCTAAACAGTGATGGAGACAGAGACAAAAACCGTCTTGCAACTGGTAATTTTGACTTGGCATATACTCCAACAGAAGATTTAGAGTTACGACTTAATGCCTCTTTTGCAAGAACCGAGGTAAATTATGCCGGTTCACTGACAAAAAAACATTATGATGATGATCCTACTCAAGAAGGAACAAGCTATACCAGACAGAAGTATGATACCGATGTCATAGGTGCCGGAATTAGCTACTATATCAATGATTCACTCTCCGTCTCGGCAGATGCAAGTCGTGAAAAGAAAAAATCAGACTCCACAAATGTCTCATCTTACGGACCTTACAGCTGGATTGCTGATTATCAATATGACAGTTTTCGTGTAAGTTTTGATTATGAGAGTGATTTAGTTGATTTAACCGCCGGAGTAGATGGTTTTAATGGCGAACGCAACTCTCATGCAACACTATACGGTGCCAAAAATACAACCAGCAAAGACAACATAGCAGGTTTTTTAATGAGCCAATGGAAATTTGCTACATCTACTATAAAAGCGGGTTATCGTTATGAAAAAGTAAGCTACGAATTTAAAGACGCATCAAAAAGCAACAGCGATGATAATACCTTGCATGGTATAGAGTTAGGATACAACCTGCGACTTGACAGCCAAAAGTCACTCTTTTTAAACTATGCACACTCTTATCAGTCTCCTGATATTGATAGATTTTTCTCTTATGGAGTTTTTAATAATTTTATAGAGCCTATGGAGGCAAATAATTTTACTCTAGGCTTTAATCTTATCCAAGAGAGAAATAAATTTAAAGTATCTGCTTATTATATAGACTTGAAAAATGAGATATATTACTATAAAGATGCTGTAAATTCTTATCCAAACCCTAGTTTATCAGTCAATACAAACATAGATAAGTCACACAAAGCAGGATTGGATATATATGATAAATGGTTAATATCTAAAGAGTTTGAGCTAGTGGCAAACTACAACTATGTTCAAGCTATTATCGATGATGAGAAGGGACGCAACGGTGAAGATTACTCCGGCAACACTCTTCCGGGTGTCTCTGATCACAATGTCAAGCTGACTCTCTCTTATCTTCCAAATGATAATACTCGTTTTGCATTTACGCAACTTTATCGCTCTGAAGCTTATGCGGCAAATGATTTTCAAAACAGCTTCTCGCAAAAACAAGACGCTTACATGAGTAGCGATGTATCTGCTAGTTACACTACAGATAGTTATGAAGTTTTTGCTAAAATCAATAATCTATTTAACCAAAGCAACGGATTATGGATACGTGATGATGCTATCTATCCTGTGAACTTTACAACAACAGCTATTGCTGGATTGAAATTAAAATTTTAAAGGCTTGTTGTGAGTATTAAAATAATTTTCTTATCTCTTTTTTTAATACTCTCACTTGAGGCAAAAGAGAGGATAGTCTCTCTTAGTCCATCTCTGACAGAGATACTTTTTGCTTTAGATTTGGGTGATGAAGTGGTAGGGGTTAGTTCATACTCACTCTACCCAAAAGCCGCAAAAAAACTTCCTATTGTAGGAAGTTATACTAATCCAACATTAGAAAAAGTTATAGCACTATCTCCAACTATAGTAATCGGTCAAAAATTTAATGCCAAAAGTTTGCGAGAGATAGAGAGATTTGGTATCAAAACTTTAAAAGTTTCACTGCAGAGTATAAGCGACATCAAAAACTCCATATCCATTTTGGCAAATAAGTTTTATAAACAAAAAGAGGGAGATAAGCTTATCAAAAATATTGATAACGCTATAAAAAATGCTAAAAAATCTAAAACTCCACACTCTGTTTTAATTGTTTACGGATTAAAAAATGATTTAAGAAGCGGCATCTATATCGCAGGAGATAATATCTTTTTCAATGAGATTATAAAACTTAGCGGTAATACAAATGCTTACACACAAAATACGACTTCTCAACCTGTGCTTAATTATGAAAATATTATAGCTCTAAATCCTGACCAGATTATAATACTGCATTCACTAAAAAGCAATCCGAATATTGATGTAAAAAAAGCCTTAAAAAATTGGTACAAAATACCGACAAATGCTTCAAAAAACGGTAAAATCTCAATAGTAGATGAAGATTATATCCACATCCCCTCCCACCGTATCGCTTTAAGCATAAAAAGACTTACTAAAGAGATGAAGTATTAAAACTGTTACATAAATAGGTTTCTTTGGTAATAAATATGTAATTTTGCCTTGTTATCATACGAAATAAATTAAAGGGGTCAATATATGAAAATATTTTTACTAACACTCTTAAGTATCTTGCAGTTATCTGCTAATTTTTTTGGTTATTATACAGATGACAAAGCACATACTAACTCAAACAGCAGGATAATCCATAAGCAATATCATGATAATGTTAATAGTGCTAACGATATAATTAAACGTGGTGAGTATAAAAAAATAAATCAATATAAAAGCAGTGTATCAGATATTATTTCTCAAATTAATGCTCTTGATATTGAGTCAAAGAGCAAGAAAAAACTTCAAGACGATATTGTTTCTTACTCTAAATTGATAGATACTATTAGCACCAAGTTAGAGAAAAAAGCTCCAAATATGAGTGAACATTATCAAAAAGTTATTGAGGGATTACAGCATTTCAACTCTAAATTATCAAGCATAGGTCTTAGTGAACTATTGACACAGTGGCGTGAATTAAGTCGTTTAAAAAACCATTTTGTAAGAAATCCCAACAGTAGCTATAGAAAGAAATTTGATGCAAAATGGACAGGTATTATTATTACAATTACTGAATTATATTTAGATGAAGATGATGAAAAAGAGCTTTTTGATTATCTTAAAAATTATAAATTATATTTTCATGAAATTAATGAGGCATACCTAAGTGTTGGATATAAAAATCTAAACAAGCTAAAACCTCTTACATATAAAATAAAAGCTCAATTGGAACTTCTTATACCCTACAAAATATAGAGATATATAATTATTTGTGTCTTTTACGTAACCGTAATATGTATTAATAGTAACACTCTTGTTTTATCATGTCAGCCAAATTAAATCATGGAGACAATCAAGATGAATATAACAAAGGTATCTATAATTGCAGCAGCAGTTATAACATCAATAACTTTTAGTGCATGTGGCAACAGTGCAGATAGTACAGGTAATAAAAAGTCTTACTCTGTTCCTAAAGTAGGAGAGAGAAAACCTATGAATAATATCGATTTTAAGTTGGCAACAGCAAAATTTTCAAATGGCTATGAGCTAAATGCAACTTGGGGTGTAGGAAGTGCTGCTACTCACAAGATAGGTGATGATAGTGATACATTTTATACATTAACAGATCGTGGTGTCAATATAAAATGTAAAAATGACAAGAAAACCGTAGGCATAGATATTTGTGAAAAAGGCAAAATATTTACTTATCCAACATTTACTCCAACCATAATTAAATTTAAAATCGATTCTCAAGATGTTGTGGTAAGAGAGGTAATTACGCTAAAAGATGCCAAAGGAAATGATATGACCGGTGTCTCAAACCCTCTCTCTAACTTTTCAGAAAAAGCATACAATATTGATGGAAGCACTCTAACATATGATGTAAACGGTCTTGATGCAGAGGCGTTAGCTGTTATGAAAGATGGTTCGTTCTGGATAGCTGAAGAGTATGCACCAAGTATCGCTCATTTTGATGCAAAAGGTAAAATCATAGAGAGATTGATACCAAAAGGTGTTACAGGCTTAGAGAGTGCAAACTATACTGTAAAAGATGTTTTACCTCAAATTATTTCCAAAAGGCATGAAAATCGTGGTATAGAATCAATAGCAGTGTCTCCAGATGAAAAATCATTATATTTTTCACTACAAAGTCCATTAGATAACCCTAGCTATGGTGATACTCCAAATGTAAGACTCTATAAAGTAAACTTATCTGACTATAGTGATATAAAAGAGTACCTTTATGTAGAGAGCCAACCTCAAGAGTTTATAAAAGATAATGCTACAAAAAAAAGAAAACAAAAAGATGTAAAAGTGTCTGAAATGACAGCCTTAGACAATGATATTTTAATGGTTTTAGAGAGAGTTAGTGCCACAACAAAACTATTTAAAGTTGATCTAAGAGATGCTATAAGTGTACCTGCAGATAAATCAACAAATCTTGAAACTGATGCAAGTGGAGTAATTCCTGTTTCTAAAGTTAAAGTATTTGATACTGATTCACAAAGTGGGTATCCCAATAAAATTGAAGGAATAGCAAATTTAGGCAATGGAAAATTTTTACTTATTAATGATAATGACTTTGGAATTGAAGGTGATAAAACAGTTGCAAAAATAGCTACTATAAATAATTTGTAAAATAAATATGAGAATCTAAATCAAGGTAAATCATGACCTCTGGCGGAGCCGGAGGCTTGTTAAAAAGTTATATAAATTAAATCAAAATGCTATATGCAAAATGATTATCAGAATATTTAGCAACTTTTTTTTGTGATGATAGAACATGGTTAATGTTGTTTATAAATCTTTTTGTAGTATGCGTATCTATTGACACTATAGAAGCACTTACGGTAAGTAGTGGAAATTTTTTTGAGTTATTATCTCTATCTTTTGATATTATATAGCCTTGTTCCCTATCTTCTTTAGAATAAAATGACTTAACATCCAGAGTAAATTTTTCTATAATGTTAAAAATTTGTTGAAGTTTTTCAAATTGATTTATATTATTATACTCAACTGCTACAAAAAAATCATCTCCGCCAATATGTGCTATAAAAAAATCATTTGATAGATATTTTTTTAGTATTTGTGTAAAAAGTAATATTATTCTATCTCCTTCTCTAAATCCATAAACATCATTAAAAGCTTTAAAATTATCCAAATCAAAATAGCAAAACGTATAATTTTTATTGTTAGAAGCGACTTTATCTATATATT
>WFND01000107.1 GCA_015484575.1 Helicobacteraceae bacterium | reverse complement strand
ATATTAACTAAGGCTAAAAAGATGGGACTTTTTTCAAATGATACTAATAGATTAAAAGAAGAAAATAGTGAATTAGTTAAAAAAATAGCTGATTTAGAGTTACGAAACAGTGAACTTGAAGAGCAACTGCAAAAAGAGAGAGACTCTAAGAGTTTGGATGCAGATGAAGATACTAAACGCCGCATAGATTTGGCTTTATATGAAAATGAGCAGACTGTTAAGGGTCTGTTGGCTATTCAGACAAATCTAATAGAAGCGGTAACTGATTCAAAAAGCATTGCAGATGGTATCTCTGTGGCAAAAGAGACTTCGGCTTCATCTTATGAAGAGATAGAGAATATCTCAAGTGCCTCTTCAAACTTAGAGCAGTCGTCATCAGAGTCTATCGAGTCTGTAAATCTACTCTCAGAACGTGCCGGAGAGATTGACAATATCATAACTCTTATCAAAGATATTTCAGAGCAGACAAATTTACTGGCTTTAAATGCTGCTATTGAAGCGGCTCGTGCCGGTGAGCATGGACGTGGTTTTGCCGTTGTTGCCGATGAGGTGAGAAAACTTGCAGATAGAACACAAAAAGCTATCGGGGAGATCTCTATAGTTATTAAGTCCATTCAGCAAGAGACGCACGATATGATTGAAAAATCAGATAGTATGGGACGTGATATCAGCGATATGATAAATTATGTCTCAACTTTGCAAGAACATATCGACAAAAGTGTTGGGCAGATGGATTCTATGAATATGGCGGTTGTACATATGCGTGACCATATGTTTGTCACTTTGGCAAAAACCGACCATGTTATCTGGAAGGTAAATACCTACTACAGTGCATTTAAAAATGAACCGGCTTTTAAATTTGTTGATCATCATAACTGCCGTTTGGGTAAGTGGTATGAGAGTGGAGAGGGTAAGGAGCGTTTTTCCGATACTCCTAGTTACTCCAAAATTCTTCAACCGCATAAACAGGTGCATGATGCAACTAAAAAAGTCTTTGAACAGTTCAATGATGAACACAGCAACTGCTCAAATATTATTAAACATGTTCATGAGATGGAAGATGGAAGCAATCAGATATTTACCTTATTAGATGCCATCTTGTCTGAAAGAAAGTCTTAGATTAAATCAATAGCTGCCTTTAGGGCATTTAGGTAGCTTGTGGTGTCTGCTTTTCTCTTATATGCTATATCAAATGCCGTTCCGTGATCTACGGAAGTTCTGATGATGGGAAGATTTAAAGATACATTTATACTCTCATCAAAATGGAGTGCCTTAAGCGGAGCTAAACCTTGGTCGTGATACATGGCGATAAAGTAGTTGTATCTTTTTCTGAAATGTGGAGTAAAAGCGGTATCCGCAACGACAGGACCTATGAAAACTTCCAAGCCTATCTTCTTGTTTACATATCGTATTGCATCTTCTATATCTCTCTCCTCATCTCCTAAAACCCCATTATCCCCGGCATGTGGATTTAGACCAAGAACAGCCACTTGTTGTGCTTGTGAAGATGTGTAGAAATCTAAAAAAAATTGAACAAGTCTGCTATATCTTACATGTAAAGCCACCTCTTTGAGAGGTATATGCTCTGTAAAGAGTGCAACATACATCTTTTCACAACCAAGCATCATAATAGCATCTTGATTGAAATGTTTACGGAGCAGGTCGGTATGTCCTACATAAGAGAGACCGGCTTTAGCCCAAGCCTCTTTATGTATAGGCAGAGTTACTATTGCCTCAGCCTTATCGTTTTCACAAAGCTCTATCGCTTTTTTAAAAGATCTGTAGCTGTACTCTCCGCTGTATTTAGATACTTCACCCGCTCTTATCTTAAAATCATCACTTACATGTAAGCAGATAAAATCTTTTGGTATATCTACATGTAAGAGTTTACAAGCCTGTTTTAACATACTCTCATCTATGCAGTAAACAGGCTTACATGTAAGAGATACCTGTTTATGAGAACGTAAAGCTATATCTATTCCGATACCGTTTAAATCTCCTACGCTTATAGCGATAGTGGGTTTATCTAACACATAACTCTTTCATCTGTTTAACCGCTTTATCTAATCCTACAAAAACGCTACGTGCGATAATGCTTTGACCTATATTTAGCTCTATTATCTCTTTTATCTGTGCTATGGGTGTGATATTTTGATAGTTAAGCCCATGACCTGCTGCAACTTTTAAACCTATTGAGTGAGCGTGTGCGGCAGCTTTTTGCAGAGTCTGTATCTCTTGCTCTAACATCTCTTCAAGCTGATGGCGTGGAAGTTCTAGCTCATGTATAGAGTGATGAGTGTAGGCAAGAGAGCTGTTTAACATAGCAAAAATATTTGCATATCTTCCAGTATGAAGCTCTACCATATCTGCACCTAAAAATTTCGATTTTTCTATTATCTCTATTTTTGGGTCAATAAACAGAGATACGGCAATATCACTGCTTTTTAACTGCTCTATAGTAATATCAAGTGCCATCAATTGAGCTAAAACATCAAGTCCGCCTTCTGTTGTCACCTCTTGACGTTTTTCGGGTACTAAAGTGGCACGATATGGTAAAAGCTCTTGAGCAATACGTACAATCTCCTCATCAATAGCACACTCAAGATTTACGGGAAGCTTGGAGTTTTGAACAATCTGCTTGGCATCTCTATCTTGAATATGACGTCTGTCTTCACGTAGATGGATAGTGATCTGATCTGCTCCGTTTTGAGCACATATATCTAAAGCCATAAGTGGATCTGGATCATTGATACGGCGTGCTTCACGTAAAACAGCTATATGGTCTATATTTACACCTAGATTAAGTTTTGAGTTTTTCATCTTATAATATTTCCTAATTTTTATAAAATTTTATCATAAAATATATTTTCTTAAGCTACAATACAGATAATAGATAGGTATGGAGTTATATTATGTTTGGCAACAATAAAGCATTAAAAAAAGAGATAGATGAAAAATCTAAATATATTCAGGAGTTGGAGTCAGAGGTTAGCTCTTATAAAAAAGAGATAGATTTATTAAAGCAGGAGTTGCGAAAAGGTGATTCAAACGCCGTAATGAATGAGCTTATTAAGTCACTTACTCAAGGTTTGACAGACGGGTGTGACAGAGATTTGAAACTTTTACAGACAAATTTAAGTGATAATCTTGACGCATTAGAAGATATAAGCCAGAGAAACAGAGATAACAGCGGTTTTACTGATGGGTGCAGTTTAGAGATACATCAATTGGTTCAGACGCTACAGAAGTTGTTAGAGCATATAAACAGTACATTTGAGCAGGTTGAAACTCTAAATACAAATGTTGAAAGTATCGCTGATGTTATAAATCTTATCAAAGATATATCCGATCAGACAAATCTACTGGCTCTAAATGCTGCTATTGAAGCGGCTCGTGCCGGTGAGCATGGACGAGGTTTTGCCGTTGTTGCCGATGAGGTGCGAAAACTTGCAGAACGTACACAAAAAGCAACCTCAGAGGTAGAGATAACGGTACATAGCCTGAAACAGAACACTCAAGAGGTGCATGAACACTCCTCTGAAATGGAAAAACTATCACAAAGTTCAAATGAGCAGATGGAGATATTCCAAGAGAAGATGAATGAGCTATCGGTAAATGCAGCTAAGATAGAAGAGGAGACAACAGATGTTACCTACGCTATATTTACCGTTTTAACAAAGCTAGACCATCTGATATTTAAAGCAAATGGATATAAAACAGTATTTAGAGGGGAAGTCTATACAGACTTTGCTAGTGATACGGAGTGTCGTCTTGGAAAATGGTATTTTGATGGAATGGGAAAAGACAAATTTTCAAAATGTCCAAGCTATTCAAAAATGCAGACACCTCACAAAGAGGTTCATGATAACATTAAAAAAGCTGTTAACTGTGTTGAGAGCGGAACATGCACACAAGAGTCTCAAAATGTCATGACATACTTTAACTATGCAGAAGAGGCAAGTAAGAAAGTTATAGAAGTTTTAGATAATCTTCTACAAGAAGAGAGAGCTGTAAGACACTCTAGCTAGTAGCTCTTTTAGCATAAAACTCTCTTTTAAACTCACTATATCTATCATCTAAAATAGCTTCTCTTGCCTCTCTCATGAGAGTTAGGTAGTAGTGAAGATTGTGTATCGAAGCCAAGCGAAAGAAGCTTAGCTCTTTTGCACGAAAGAGATGGTGCAGATATGAACGTGTATAGCGTTTACATGTAAGACAGTTACATTCGCTGTCTATAGGTAGATTGTCCAATTTAAACTTTGCACCTTTTATATTTACTCGTCCAAAAGATGTAAAGAGTGTACCGTTTCTTGCATTTCTAGTAGGCATAACACAGTCAAACATATCTACACCACGCTCTATGTTTTCTACTAAATCTTCAGGAGTACCGACACCCATAAGGTAGCGTGGCTTATCTTCTGGCATATATTTTACGGTATGTTCAACCGTATCGTACATATCTTGATTTGCCTCACCTACAGAAAGTCCTCCGATAGCAAAACCGTCATAATCAAGTGAACAGAGTTGAGTTGCTGATTTTGTGCGAAAAGCTCTGTCTGTACCGCCTTGAATGATAGCAAAGATGTTCTGCTGTACTCCTATCCCTTCACTCTGTTTTTTTCTAAAATACTCAATAGAGCGTTTTGCCCACTCGGTAGTACGCTCTATAGAGAGAGCGATACGCTCTTGCGTAGCAGGAAGTGCAACTAAATCATCTAAAATCATCATAATATCAGAACCCAAATCATGCTGAATATCTATAACTTTTTCAGGGGTAAAGAAGTGTTTTGAACCATCAATATGGCTACGAAACTCTATCCCGTTTTCACCGGGTTTGGATATATCGCTCAAACTAAAAGCCTGAAAACCACCGCTGTCTGTTAAAAAAGAGCGGTTATAAGTGGTAAATCCGTGAAGTTTACCCATAGCATCAACAGTTTTAGAGCCGGGACGCAGGTATAGATGATATGTATTTGCCAAGATAATTTTTGTATCTAAAAGCTCAAGCATATCAGCCATATCAAGAGCCTTAACAGAGCCAAGTGTACCAACAGGCATAAATACCGGTGTCTGTATGGTTGAGTGTGCCGTAGTTATCGTACATGCACGAGCTTTAGAGCTGGTAGCATCAATAGAAAATTGCATAATTTGTCTTTAATTTTTTTTGGTATTTTATCTAAATCTATAAAAATGTTATAATCTCTTATTAAAGGATTGTCATTGAAAAAGATATTGATTATTGCTGATGGTATTGTAGGTACACACTTTATAGATCGTGTAATAGATACTTATACGAGTGAAAATATCTATTATGTTATCGAACCAAAGATAAGAGAGCATACAGGGGCAAATCCTGCACAGTTTAAATTTTTCTCATTTGATCCTACAAGCTTGTATAAGATTACAAATATATTAAAAATGGAGTTTGTTCAAGTTGTCATAATTATGCAGAGTAAGGCTGATGTAGAATATACCATTAAAAATATAAGAACATTCAAAAAAACACTTCGTATTATCATTTTGGATATGCATGAAAACAGTCTGCAAGATCCATATATTCACTCGGTAAGTGCCAATGAACTTTTGGCATCAAGAATGATTGATTATCTGCCAAATGTCCCGGTTATAGCTCAAAATGTCGGTAAAGGTGAGGGCGAAATTATGGAAGTTTTAGTTCCTTTTTCAAGTACCTTTGTATATAGGCACGTAGGGGTTATAGATCAGAAAAATTGGAAAATAGCCGCAATATATAGAAATAATGAGTTAAAGCTTCCTACCACAAGAACAATGATTCATCCAAATGATCTTCTTTTAATCATAGGTGAACCTCTGGTTTTAAAGTCTGTTTATAAAACTATAAAACGTGAACTAGGTCAGTTTCCTGCCCCTTTTGGCAGTAGGATATATTTTTGTATAGATATGCACAAAGATGATTATGAGAGTATTATACAGATGTTAGAGAGAGCAGTATATATAAATAACAGCTTTACCTCATCATCTATGGTCGTAAAAGTTATAAACCCCGGCAATATAACTCTGCTTCGTGAGATAAAGGGCTATAGCTCTAAGAGAGTAGATATTGACATCTGTTATGAAAATGTGGGGATTGAGAGTGTCGTTTTAGATGATATAAAAAAATATCATATCGGTTTAGTTATAGTATCTCAAAAATTATTTAATTATAACCATGTTCGTCGCGTACTGTATGAGTGTAATGTTCCTGTTTTAAAACTGACTTTACAATCTTTTGAAAATTTAAAAGATGTTGTTCTGCTATTGACCGATAATCGTGATTTTGAGAAAGTTTCAACTGCAATTTTTGATATTGCACAGCAGATAAAGTGCAATATTGAGCTAATAAATTATCTAAATGAAAATCAAGATGAAAAAAAGCAGGTTATAGAGCATTTTAGAAGTCTCTCTTCTATCTTCTCAAAAAATATTAAGATAACCGAACTTTCGCAAAACCCTATTAGATTATTAAATACAAGAGAGAACTTTCTGCAATGTTTACCGTTTACGGAAGCTATAATAGGCTCTAATGTCTTTTCATGGCTCTCAACAGACAGCGAACAGTTGTATCACAATTTAGACAGATACAATCAGATATTTATCCCGGTAAGAATATAATTCACGTTTTTTTAAGTCAAATTCAAGTATTATTGATTTAAAAAAAGATGCTTTGTATGACTGTAGATATTAAATTAAAAAAAGAGATAGACAACTCTTATAAAATCACTATCGACTCTCTGAAACAGATTACCTTAGAGACAAAAGTAGCTATTGTTACAAATCCAAAAGTTGCCGGTTTACATCTAGCTTATCTATTAGCACAGATAGAAGCTCCAGAGGTATATATCATAACAGTGCCAGATGGTGAGACATATAAAAATATGGATAGTTTAAATCATATCTTAGAACGCATGTTTGATCACCGCTTTAACCGTAACTCTACTCTTATCGCTTTTGGCGGTGGAGTTATAGGCGATATGACGGGTTTTGCGGCAAGTATATATCAGCGTGGAATAGATTTTATACAGATTCCTACAACGCTTCTATCTCAGGTAGATGCAAGTGTAGGAGGAAAAACAGGTATAAATAATCGCTTTGGTAAAAACCTTATAGGTGCATTTCATCAGCCAAGAGCAGTCTATATAGATCCATATTTTCTGACAACACTTCAAGAGCGTGAATTTTCAGCAGGTATTGCAGAGATTATAAAGATGGCGGTTACTTTTGACAAAGAGTTTTTCAAGTGGCTAGAAGAGAGTGACCTATACAATCAAGATACGATAAAAATCGCCATAGAAAAATCAGTTAAGACTAAAGCGTGGGTAGTTGCTCAAGATGAGAAAGAGAGAGGTCTTCGTGCAGCACTGAATTATGGTCATACATTTGGACATGTTATAGAAAATGAGACAAACTATACAAAATATCTTCATGGAGAGAGTGTAGCTATAGGCATGGTTATGGCAGATGATTTAGCGTGTGAGCTTGGTATTATGAGTACAGATGAGGCTCTTAGGGTTAAAAAACTTCTTGAGCGTTATGCACTACCTGTATCTTATGATATTGCTGATGTCGAGCTGTTTTATGACGCTTTTTTCTTGGATAAAAAGAGTAGTGATACTAAAGTTATGTTTATAATCCCCGAACATATAGGCGGTGTCGTTATGCGTGATGATATTGAAGCTTCGATTGTTAAAAAAGTTTTAAGCAGATATAAAGATGTGTAGATGAAAATATATCTTTTTTTACTTCTGTTTTTAACATCACTTCTAATTGCTAAAGATACAACTGTTGTAGATGTTAATGCTTCAGACAAACAGTTAAAAAAAGAGACTCTTGATATTGAAAACACCAAGAAATTAGACGAGATAAAAAAAGAGAAAAGACGCAGATTATTAATAGACCTAAAACGTTCAAATGAGGAGCTTAGCGGTGAGAGTATCTGGATTAGCAGTTATCAATCTTATCTAAAATATATAGACCTTAAAGCTCAGCTTTTTGATACGAAAAAGATTATTGAAGAACTCTCAAAATATGGAAAAAGTGTTGAAGATAAAGAGCAGTTAAGCATATATATGAACAAAGAGTTACGCTTACAAGACCAGTTAAATCTATTTAAAGACCATAGTGACTCCCCGTTTGTATCTCTTTTAAAGCCTGATGAGATTGAAAATGTACCGGATGTGACAAATCCACTTGATATATTAGCAGGTCTATCGTTTAAAAAGCAGTTGCACTCCTCTTATGATGATTATGTGACAAGGGGAAATGAGTTAAAACATCTAGTCGTATCTCTAAGAGAGAAAAAAAAGACACTCATAGCACTGCAAAAACTAGATGATAATAAAACAGCTTACATAAAAGATATAAAAAAAGTATCAAAAAAACTAAATAAGTTTGAAAATGCACTTGAGACTTTAAATACTACTATTGAAGTCTATCAAAAACGTATTGATGAGGTAGATATTCGTATAGATAAAGCGATTAAGGTGCAGGTGGTAAAACTCCTAAATCTTGGCGTAACTATAGCTGTGCTGTTTATAATTTTTCTAATACTGAAATTTATTATCAAAAAATATATTACGGATAATGAACGATTTTATATGGCAAATAAGATTATAACCTTTATCAATGTTACTTTGATTATTTTAATAATATTCTTTTCATATATGGACAAGGTCGGTTATCTTGTTACGGTTTTAGGTTTTGCATCTGCCGGTATTGCTATTGCAATGAAAGATTGGTTTATGAGTATCTTAGGCTGGTTGGTTGTAGTATTTGGCGGTTCTATACATGTAGGAGATCGCATAAGGGTTGAAAAAGACGGTATGATATATGTTGGCGATGTTATGGACATCTCACTGCTTAGAATTACTATTTTAGAAGATATTACGCTTACGGCGTATTCACATAACAGACGTGCGGGACGTATAGTTTTTGTACCAAATAATTACGTATTTACCTCTCTTATAGCAAACTACTCCCACCACTCTTTAAAAACTGTCTGGGATGGTGTAGATATAACAATAACATTTGATTCAAATCATAAAAAAGCTACGCATATAGCAAAAAATATCACTAAAAAATATGCAAAAGGTTATACAGAGATAACAAGAAAGCAGTTAAATAAGTTAAGAAGCAGTTATAATCTAAAAAATACGAATGTAGAGCCTCGTATATATAGTTTTATAGAAGATAACGGTATGTGTATTAGTAGTTGGTATCTGACAAATGCTTATGGAACTTTAACGCTTCGCAGTGTAATATCTGCCGAGATAGTAGATGCTTTTAATGCTGAAGAAGATATAACAATAGCATACCCTACACAGAGTCTGTATATAAATAAAAGAGGTGCTGATATATCAGTAAAGCCAGAAAGTGAGAATAATGAAGCCTAAAGTATATTTTAAAACTTTTGGATGTCGTACAAATCTCTTTGACTCTCAAGTTATGATGAGTGCATTGAAAGATTATGATATAACAGAAGATGATAAAGATGCAGATGTTATCATTTTAAACTCATGCACCGTTACAAACGGTGCTGACTCGTCAGTACGCTCTTATATTTCACAGATAGAAAAAACAACACAAGCTCGTATCTATCTAACAGGCTGTGGTGCTCATACAAAAGGTGAAACACTCTTTGATAGTGAACGTGTTTTCGGTGTTTTTGGACAGAGTGAAAAGGCAAAGATAAACTCTCTTTTGAAAAATGAGGAGCGTTTTTATACACTAGGAGATTTGGATTTTGTTGATGATGCTATTGTTAGTGAATTTGTAGGAAAAAGCAGGGCGTTTATCAAGATACAAGAGGGATGCAATTTTCGTTGTAGTTACTGTATTATTCCCTATGTTCGTGGAGATTCCCGCTCTCTTGATGAGAAACAGATACTTAAACAGGTTGAGATTTTAGCCTCTAACGGTTTTGGAGAGTTTATATTAACAGGTACAAATATAGGAAGTTATGGACGTACAAACAGTAGCTCCATCGCCTCTTTGATGAAAAAGATGAGTTTAATTCGTGGAGTCAGGCGTATTCGCCTTGGTTCATTAGAGCCTATTCAGATTGATGATGAATTTATGGAGATTTTGGGTGAGCCTTGGCTTGAACGTCATCTACATATAGCTCTGCAACACACCTCTAAGAAGATGTTAAAACTTATGAATAGACGAAACAAGTTTGAAGACGATGTTAAACTTTTTAACACTCTATCAGAGAGAGGTTTTGCACTAGGAACTGATTTTATAGTAGGACATCCCGGTGAGAGTGAAGAGCTGTGGCGTGAAGCTATGTCTAATATCTCACATATTCCACTAACTCATCTACACGCTTTTACCTACTCTAAACGTTCAGGTACACCATCAGCAAGTATGAAACCAGAAATCAGCGGTAAACTCTCAAAAGAGCGTCTGCATGAATTAGAATCTATAATAGATGAAAACAATTTTCGATTTAGAGAGGCAAACATTGAGCCTCTTGATATTTTAATAGAGAGCAAAAAAGATGGAAAATATCAAGGATTTGATCAATTTTACAATAAAATTATCATAGACTCAGATGAAGATATAACAGGAGAGTGGAAAAGTATAGAAACTTACACTCCTTTAAAAGGTTACAATTATGCTAAACTCTAAAAAAAACCGCTTTATCTTATACGCTTCTGCTTTTATTGTTATAGCTTTAATTTTATTTGCTATATTGAGAGACAGCTCTAAACCGGCATCACTTCAAGAGGTACGTACGCTTATAGCTTCTAAAATGTTGAAAAAAGCTGTTATAGCAAATAGTTACATGTACCTCTATGGTGTAGATGGAGAGATATACAAGATAGCACATTCGCAAGTTACTCCAGAGATGATGAAAGATATTAAAATAGAGATTTCACATAGTTCACAGATAGTTATGGTGCTTCTTGTTATTGTTCTGTTTTCTGGTTTGGGAACTTTGCTGTATCGTTGGTGGCAAAAGCGTACCTCGATAAATAAAAAAGTACCTAAAAAGGTATCTATAAGTAGAGACGAACAGACGAGTGAACCTATCTTACCTACACGCTCAAATGTAAAATTTTCCGATATCGGTGGTGTTGGTGACGTAAAAGAGGAGCTTGAGGAGATTATAGATTTTCTAAAAAATCCAAAACGTTATCACAGCTTTGGAGCTAGAATGCCTCGTGGAGTATTGCTTGTAGGACCTCCCGGTGTTGGAAAAACAATGATAGCAAAGGCTGTTGCTTCAGAAGCACAAGTGCCTTTTTTCTATCAAAGCGGTGCATCATTTGTCCAAATATATGTAGGAATGGGAGCAAAAAGAGTTCATGAACTTTTTAATGAAGCTAAGAAAAATGCACCTTCAATAATATTTATAGATGAGATAGATGCAGTAGGTAAGAGACGTGATGGTACAAGAAATGATGAGAGAGAAGCCACATTAAATCAACTTTTGACAGAGATGGACGGTTTTGAGGAGAGTAGTGGAGTTGTTGTTGTAGCTGCAACAAACAATATAGAAGTTATGGACTCTGCACTATTAAGAGCAGGGCGTTTTGATAGACGTATCTTTGTCGAACTTCCTACTCCAAAAGAGAGAGAGTCTATTTTGGCAAAATATCTAAGAAATATTCCACATGATGTTAAGCTTGATGAGATTTCTAAAATGAGTACGGGTTTTAGCGGTGCTGCATTGGCCGCCTTTGTAAATGAAGCGGCACTTTTGTCTCTGCGTCAAAATGATTTACATGTAAATATAGAACATTTTATAGCTGTTAAAGAGAAAGTGATGTTTGGCAAAAGAAGAATGCCTATTTTAAATCAAGAACAAAAACGTTATCGTGCAAGATACCAAGCCGGAAAAGCTCTTGTTGCAACATGGTTTGATATGCCTTTTGAAAAAGTATCACTAAGCAGCGATACCATGCAACCACCAATCTCACAACCACTTCTTCAACATGAGATAACTGCCAGAATACAGATGTATCTAGCAGGAGTGGCAGCTAGTAATCTAACGTTTTCAGAACATGCAAGTAACTGTGCATCAGATATAAGTGAAGCTAGAAAATTAGTAGATGATATGATAGAAAAATATGCTATGGGTGACTCTTTGGTGGCAAATGAGTCTGAAAAAGCCAAACTGCTAGATACGCTTTATGATAAGACAAAAAAACTTCTCAGTACAAAAGATGAGATTTTAGAGCGTATAGAGAATATTTTAATGCAGTATGAGAGTATCTCCAAAGAGTTGGTAAAAAAGAGTATCAGTGAAATTTTATAGCGGTTTTTCTCTAAGAGATGAGCAAGAATTTTTCAAAGAGTATCTAAAAGTATCATCATATACGGTAGCAGGGTTTAGTTACGGTGCTATAAAAGCACTCTTACATGTAAGAGATTCAAAACAGCGTATAGATACTTTGCAACTACTCTCTCCAGCTTTTTTTCAAGATAAAGATGAAAAATTTAAGCGTCTTCAGATGATGGCATACAAGCGTAATAAGCAGAAATATTTAGATACTTTTATTAACGGATGCTTCTCTCCGTATTCAAAATCAAAAACTTTACATGTAAATACAAGAGAGGATGAGCTAAAAGAGTTACTGTATTTTATATGGCAAAAAGATACTCTGCATGAGATACAAGAGCGAGGTGTAAAAATAGAGGTCTATCTAGGTGAAAAAGATGCCATTATAGATGCAGACAAAGCAAAAGAGTTTTTTTTGGAGTTTGCCACAACATACTATATAAAAGATGCTAATCACTTTTTAGAGGTCTACTCAAATTAATCATACACATCATCCATATCAAAATCATATAGTGGTTCAATCTCTTTTAAATTCTTCATAGATTCAGGATTTACCTCTGCACTAGAAAAATCATACTCTTTTTCAGAATAAAATCTCTGCTCTTTTGCATATTTTTTCTCTTTTTCTAATTGGGCTTGTAT
>WFND01000106.1 GCA_015484575.1 Helicobacteraceae bacterium | reverse complement strand
TATAAGAGACAGATTATCTACTATATAGATAGATATAATACAGCTTACAATAAAACATTTTCGCATGAAAACCAATCTATCGGAGAGTTAAGTAGCTGGACTCCATCTAAAATAGTAAAATCAATTTTTACTTAAGGGTACCTCTAAAAACCCTAGTAAGCCTCCCGTAGGGCGATAGAGAGAAACAGATACTCTGCGTCAATAACTGCCTTGATTATCAATTTCTCTCTATCGCTGAGGCTTACTAGGGTTTTTAGAAGTGCCCTTAATAGTTATAATTAACAAAAAATATAGCTGTTTTTAACTATAATAGCCGACATTTTTTAAGAGGAGACACTCATGCAAATCAGCGGTGCACAAATGGTTATTGAAGCATTGATTGCCGAGAACGTCGATACGGTTTTTGGTTACCCGGGCGGGGCTATCATGAACGTCTATGATGAAATTTATAAGCAAGATAGTTTTAAACATATCTTGACACGTCACGAACAGGCTGCTCTTCACGCGGCAGAGGGTTACTCAAAAGCCAGTGGTAAGGTTGGAGTCGCGATGATTACATCGGGTCCGGGATTTACCAATGCTGTTACGGGTATCGCAGATGCTTATATGGACTCTATTCCGATGGTTGTTATAAGTGGACAGGTACCTATGAGTCTTATAGGTACTGATGCGTTTCAAGAGATTGATGCGGTCGGTATAAGTCGTTCATGTACAAAGCATAATTATCTAGTTACGGATGCAAATGATTTAGCTAGAGTTTTAAAAGAGGCATTTTACATAGCATCTACAGGTCGTCCCGGTCCTGTTCATGTTGATATTCCAAAAGATGTAACTGCACAGATTGCGGAGTTTGATTATTCAAAGCCGGTTTCACTTGAAACATACAAGCCAAATACAAAAGGCAATACACGCCAGATAAAAAAAGCAGTTGAAGCCATATCTAAAGCTAAAAGACCACTGTTTTATCTAGGTGGAGGTGTTATAAACTCAAACGCTTCAAAAGAGGTGCGTGAATTTGTTAAAATGACGGGAATTCCTGCTGTTGAAACTTTTATGGCTAGAGGCACATTAAGTTATGATGATCCTCTACTTATATCTATGCTTGGTATGCACGGCTCTTACGCTGCAAATATGGCAATGAGTGAGACGGACTTAGTTATCGCTTTAGGTGCACGTTTTGATGATCGTGTTACAGGTAAGCTGTCTGAATTTGCTAAAAATGCAGATGTCATACATGTAGATATAGACCCAGCTAGTATCTCAAAGCTTGTAAATGCCAATTTTCCGATAGTCGGAGATATTAAAGTTGTTGTCAATGCTATGATTGAACTTGCAAAAAGTATGCTTAATCCTAACAATTACAAATCATGGGTTGATACCGTAAATAACTTTGATAAACTTCACCCGCTTAGCTATAATGAAGATACAGAGAGTATCAAGCCACAATGGGTTGTTGAGCGTATTGGTGAGATTTTGGGAGATAGTGCAAATATAACTACAGATGTCGGACAGCACCAGATGTGGTCGGCACAGTTTTATCCATTTACCAGAGCCAGACAGTTTATAAGTTCCGGTGGTTTAGGAACAATGGGGTTTGGTTTTCCGGCGGCCATAGGTGTTAAACGTGCAGATATGGAGAGAGTTAGTATAAATATCACTGGTGATGGCTCTATTTTGATGAATATACAAGAGCTTATGACGGCAGTAGAGAAAAAATTACCCGTAATAAATGTTATCTTAAATAATAATTTTCTGGGTATGGTTCGTCAGTGGCAGACACTTTTTTACGATAAACGTCACTCCGAAACAGATTTAAGTGTACAGCCTGATTTTGTTAAAGTGGCTGAAAGTTTTGGCGGTGTTGGGTATAGAGTCAGCACAAAAGAGGAGTTTGACAAGGCACTTAAAGATGCTATCGAGAAAAATGTTGTAGCTATTATAGACGTGAAAGTTCACCGAATGGAAAATGTTTTACCGATGGTTCCAGCAGGTGGCTCACTGTTTAATATGATGTTATTAGAGAATAAGGAGAAGTGATGGAAAATGAAAGACGAGTTGTTTCAGTTATCGTAGTAAATGAAGCAAGTGTACTCTCACGTATTACCGATCTCTTCTCAGGTCGTGGTTACAATATAGAGTCACTAACTGTTGCACCCATACCAGATAGCAAGTATTCACGCTTAACTATTGTTACTGCGGGTTCTGTTCGTGTGATTGAACAGATTACAAAACAGTTGCATAAACTCATACCTATTTTAAGAGTCTATGATCATGTTGATTTTGTTGAAAAAGAGATGGCTTTGATTAAATTTCCTATCTCTGAATCTATTACCGATATTGATATTTTGTGCCAAGCATATAATGGAAAGATAGTTAATGTCGGTGCTGATATGGTTGTGGCTATGGTTGCAGATGAGCCAAAACGTATTGATAACTTTCTCAAAGCCATAAGTAGATTTAATCCAAAAGAGATAGTACGAGGCGGTGCAGTAGCACTAGAGCGTTGATATGCAACTCTCTACAGTTGCAAAAAACTTAAATCTAAAATTTTACGGAGAGGATTGCGAAATCCTCTCTATGAATGATTTGTCAAATGCAAAGTCTGATGAACTAAGCTTTGCTCTTGGTAAAAAATTCTCTTCATCACTTGAAAATTCAAAAGCTTCAGCCTTCTTAATTCCAAAAGAGCTTATAGATTATCTTCCAAAAAGCAGCTCATATATACTATGTGATGATGTCTCTATCTCAATGGCATACGCAAGTAAACTTTTTTCTCCAAAGCTTATAGATAACTCTCTAAAAGAAGCTCAAATTTCAAAAAGCGCATATATTGACAGCAGAGCAAATATCGAAAAAGGGGTACTTATCGGAGATAACTCTACGGTAATGGCAGGTTCATATATAGGAAAAGATGTCAAGATAGGCTCAAACACCATAATCCATGCTAATGTAACTATATATCACGGATGTGTCATAGGAGACAACTGTATTGTTCACTCAGGAACTGTTATCGGTGCTGATGGTTTTGGATTTTCTCATACTAAAACTGGTGAGCATATAAAAATATATCAAAATGGAAATACTGTTATAGAAGATGATGTAGAGATTGGTGCATCTTGTGCTATAGATAGAGCTGCATTTGGCTCAACTATAATAAAAAAAGGTGTAAAATTTGATAATTTTATTCATATAGCACATAATTGTGAAATAGGAGAGTATTCTCTTTTTGTAGCACAATCGGGAGTGGGCGGTTCAACAAAGTTGGGAAGAAATTGTGTCGTAAGCGGTCAGAGTGCTTTTAGTGACCACTTAATGATAGCACCTTTTAACACCTTTACGGCTCGTAGCGGCATAACAAAGTCCATTAGCCAAAGCCATAAGGTCTTTAGCGGTTATCCGTTGATGGAGCATAGAGCTTGGCGAAGATTGCAGAGTAAAATAACTAAATTATTATCATAAGGTTTGTAGATGAAACTAACAGATATTGCAAAAGTTATAGGTACCTCTTATGAAGGTGTAGAGTTTGAGATTACAGGAATAAATACTCTTTTACAAGCAAGTGAGAGTGAAATATCTTTTCTTAGTGAGGACAGATACCTTGATAAACTCTCCTCAACAAAAGCGGCAGCGGTAATTGTACCGGCTAAAGCACTCTCAAAAGTACCATCAAATACTATCGCTTTTATCAGTGATGAGCCATATCTTAAGATGGCACTTATATCTAAATATTTTGCTTATCCTATCATAGATAAAGACGCTCCAAAGCCTGTAGTAGGCAAAAATTGTCATATTTCACAAAAAGCAGAGATAGAAAATGGAGCCATAATAGGCGATAACTGTACGATTTTGGCAGGTGCTTATGTGGGTTTACATGTAAGTATTGGCGATAATAGTATTATATATCCAAATGTAACACTCTATCCATACTCCAAAGTGGGTTCGAAGTGCATTATCCATGCAGGAACTGTGGTAGGAAGTGATGGTTTTGGTTTTGCACATACAAAATCAGGCGAACATGTAAAGATATATCAAAACGGTAATGTTGTGATAGAAGACGATGTAGAGATAGGCTCTAACTGTACGATAGATAGTGCTGCTTACGGTTCTACCACTATAAAAAAAGGTGCCAAGATAGACAACCTTGTTCAAATTGGGCATAACTGTATTGTCGGGGAGTACTCTATAATCGTTTCTCAAGTTGGCATTTCAGGTTCAACAACTCTTGGACGAAATGTTGTTATGGGGGGACAGAGTGCCACATCAGGACATCTTGAGATTGCTCCATTTACAACTTTAGCTGCACGCTCCGGCGTAACAAAAGATATAAAAGAGAGTGGAAAAACTTTTGCAGGTTTTCCTCTGATGGAGCATAGATTATGGCTGAAATTACAGGCTCGTATATCTAGGTTGCTTCGTTAATTTGGTTTAAGTATTGTCTTATAAAAATTTGTTATAATTAAGAAAAACAAGGAAAAAGTATGTCTGGAACAGTTTCAAATCAGTCAACATTGACGTTAGAGGGTACTAAAAACGGAGTCATATCGATAGCCAGAATTGATGAGCCTTATGGTGAGGGCAGCGGTACGGTTGCAAGTATAGGGATTTCACTATCTGGAGACTCTGATACTCCAGAGTGGAAAGTTCACATCCCCCTGAAAAATTTAGATGATGTTATCTCTGCACTTCAATCAATAAAATAGAAACTACCTAGCGTTTAGACGCTATGTAGTTCTCGATTCTTCTTATGCCTTCACGGATAGTATCTATACTAGTAGCAAAACTAAGTCTAATATATCCATCAAGCCCAAACGCAACACCCGGAACAACGGCAACGCCTTCTTGTGCCAATAGCTCTTTGGAAAAAGTCATAGAGTCGGGAGTTATATCGCTGATATTTATAAACAGATAAAAAGCACCATCTGGAATGAAAACACGAAGCCCGTCAATGGCATTGACAAGAGCTGCGGCCTCTTTGCGGCGGGTTGAGAACTCTTCTCTCATCATCTCTATACTGTCATCAGCCTCTCCGTTAAGAGCAACAATAGCCGCTTTTTGAGTTAAGGTATTGATGTTTGATGTGCTTTGACTCTGTAGCTTTTTTGTTGCTTTTATAAGCTCTCTGTTTGCAGATGCCATATATCCAAAACGCCAACCGGTCATAGCAACGGATTTGCTAAGACCGTTGATAGTAACTGTTCTCTCATACATATCATCACTAACAGAAGCTACGGAGGTAAATTTACCTTTGTATATAAGTTTTTCATACATCTCGTCACTTGCAACGATAATATCACTGCCTTTTAGAACCTCACCCAAAGCCAAAAGCTCATCTTTTGTATAAACAGCACCTGTTGGATTTGATGGTGTTGTCAAGATAAGCATCTTTGTTTTTGGTGTTATGGCATCTTTTAACTGTTGTGGAGTTATTTTAAATTCACTAGCATCATCAGTTTCGATATATACGGGTTTACCACCGCAATATTTTACAAGTTCAGGATAAGTAACCCAGTAAGGTGCAGGAATAATAACTTCCGCACCATCTTCTATAGTTGCAGAAAATAGATTGAAAAGTGTATGTTTCGCACCGTTATTTGTGATGATTTGATCCGGGGTGTATTGTAAATTGTTGTCACGTTTTAATTTGTTTGCTATGGCTTGGCGAAGCTCTATGATGCCATCAACAGCGGTATAACGTGTGAAATCTTCATCGAGTGCTTTAACAGCAGCATCTTTAATAATCTGCGGAGTACCAAAATCAGGCTCACCGGCAGAAAAACTTAGTATATCCTTACCTTCAGCTTTTAACTCTTGAGCCAATGTAGTAATAGCTATAGTAATAGACTCAGATAGTGTGTTTATACGATTTGTAAGAGGTATATTCAAGATTTGCCCTTTATATGTCAAGTGCAAAATTATATCAAAAAAGAGACTCTATTATGCTTTTTAAAATTTCCCTAGAGAAATAAAAGATATAACTTTATTGTTTTTTAAACAATAGACATATCAAGGTAGGTATTTTAAAAAAACTTAAAACTTAAAGTATTTAATCAAAAATAATGGAACTCTATAATTATGTTGCTGAAATCAATATCCACGAAAAGTCTCGAAATTACTCCCTTACATGT
>WFND01000105.1 GCA_015484575.1 Helicobacteraceae bacterium | reverse complement strand
TCATTGAAATTTGTACCTTATAGTAGATAATATATTTTCGAAGTATAATAAAGCACCACTTGAAGTGCGCTTTATTTTATAAATTAAACGTCTTTAATCTCAACTTTGTAAGCTTTTTGACTAGGTTTAACAGGACGTTTAATATGATATGGACGTCTCCATTTGTCACCAGGTGCTAAAGGACGAGTAAGTTGATCTCTCCATCCTTGATATACCTTAAAGTTATTTTCATAATCAACTTTAATATCACCTATTTTGTCATCTGCAGATGCTTTTTCTATAGTAACTTTTTGATGCCAACCGTGATTACCCGCGATAGGGTCTGGATGACACGGTGCTACTGCATTTTGCCAAGCACCGCTTAATCCATCCCACCAGATATTATCAAGGTCTTTGTTGTACTCTTTAAACTGCCATACATGATGAGGAACAATAGCCCCGGTAGGCTTCATAGTACCCACTTTACCATCATTAGTCATCTCATATTTAGGAGCACCTAAGCTCATAATACCTAAGTCATGCTCAAAACCCGGAATTTCAACAGAATCTTTAAGTTTCCAACGACCGGCATGGTGTGAACATGCAAGAACACCCGGACGTGTTGCTTCAGTAGGAACTGCCATTGCTATAAAGTAACCACTCTTAATACCTGTTAGAGTATCTTCAATTTGAACTTTTACGGCATCACCACGTTTAATACCGAGTTTTTCTGCATCTTTTGTGTATATCCAGATTGGATTATGATTTTGTGAAATCTCCATAAGGTGTTTAGAATTAACTGAACGAGTATGGATATTATAAGGTAAACGATAGATAGTATTTAAAGCAAACTCATTATCGTGTCTCATAAATTTATGGTGAACTTGTGTTACAAGGTGTACCATTTTTTCTGCTTCTCTGTCATTTCTTGGATAGAAAGGAACTGCATATTCAGGCCACTTCCAATCATCAGCCAACCACTCTGAGAAGAATTCAAGTTTTTTACTTAAAGTATGGAAACCTGCAAGTATTTTACCGTCTTTAACAATACCTATAGATTTTTTAAGCTCTCCGTCTTTAACCCATAAAGCACCAAACTCATCTTTTTCCACTTCAGCTAAAGGATACTTATGACCATGAGCATATACATGTTCTTTGTCAAATTTAATATCCTCTTCTTGAGGCTTATAGACATCAGTTTTTTCTGTCCAAGCACCATGATCTCTTATGTAACTATATACAGGGAACTCTTCACCTTGGTATAATTTATTAGCTTCAGCTTTAAGTTTTGGCAACAGGCTTAACGCTTCATCAAAATACTCAGGTACAGTTACTGCACGAGATGGATCTTTTTTACTTGCCCAATATTTTCTAATGCCTAAACTTCCATCTGGATCAACATATTCAACTATTAAGTTAGGCCAGAATTCGCTCTCTTCCCAAACTTCACCTAGACCAAACTTCATATGTGCTTCTAAGGTAGCACGAGCTGGATTTTTAGCTTTCCAACCGGCTTTCTCAGCCGCAACTCTCAATACTGCTTGACGAAATTCAATACGCTGTTCAGGTTTTGACGGTGTTGACTGCTGATCATTTCTCTCACCGGCAAGTCCAACAGGAAGAACATAATCACAGTACCAGTTTGTTTCACTCCAAGTAGGAGAGAGGTTAAACGAAAGTTCAAATTTATCTTCACGCTTAAGTGCTTCAACCCATCTAAAACCATCTGGATTAATCCATAATGGGTTGTGCATTCTTGGAACATACACAGCCAATTTATTTGGAATCTTAAGACCACGTTTTGTCCATTTAGCAATCCACTCTTCATCCATAATAAGTTGTGGTAACATAAAGCCCATCTCATAAGTAGAGATTGGATATTCAGGCGGCCAAGCAAGTTCATTCCAAACATCAGTCTTCTTAGGGTGTTCACCTGCAACTGTTGCCTTGTCGCCTTTACCGGCAACTGAGATTTCATGCCAGTGGTGCATACCTACCCCACCAATATCTCCACGCATTGCTCCACGAAGTGCCAACGGTAAGAAACCTGCACGAGTATTCATCCAACCACCACGGTGACCGATTGCTCCAGCACGCCATAAATATGATGCTATTTTTGAACCGGCAGGTACGAAAAGATCCCACAGTTCGTCTAGTTTATATTCCATACCTTCAAGTTTACACTCTCTAACAACAAACTCTTTTGTATATGGAGCATACAACTCTTTCATAAGCTCTATAAAAGACTCATAACTGTCATCTTTTGGCATTTCAGAGATATAACCATAGCCGATCATCTTTTGAAGATAATCTTTATTTGCCATAAGTCTATCCCAGTTAACCCACTCTTTAACAAAGCTGTGATCAACTAAATCTTCTTCATTTTTACCTTTTTCATGAACAATTCTGTTTACTAGGTATAGATAAAGTGCGGCTTCAGTTCCCGGCCAACATGGAATCCATAAATCAGCCATACCTGCAGAGTTACTCATACGAGGATCAATAACAACCATTTTAGCACCACGTCTTCTAGCATCAGCGATATATCCTGCTGACTGTTGAAAGTAGTGTCCTGCATCTGCTGCGTGAGATGATTGTAAGAAAATCAAGTTTGCATTTGCCCAGTCAGGTGAATTTCTATCATCATTTGCCCACTGAATTGTACCCTCTCTAGCACCTGCAGAACAGATATTTGTATGAGAGTTATATCCATCAATTCCAAGAGACTGCGGAACACGTGGACCAAAACCGTTTTCATTTGGACGACCGACATGATACATGATAGATTTTTTACTAATCTCATCACCGACTTTAAGAGTGTCGTGCATCTTTTTACCGATGGCTGACATCGCCTCATCCCAAGTGACACGAACCCACTGACCATCTCCACGTTTAGAACCCGGAGCTCTTTTTATTGGGAAAGGGATACGATCCGGATCGTACATCTGAGAAGTAACTGCGTAACCTTTTGCACAGTTTCTACCACGAGAACCTGTATGCACAGGGTTACCCATATATTTTCTAACTGTCATAGTATCTTTATTTACCCATGCAGTTAAACCACAACCTGCTTCACAGTTTGAACAGACAGTAGGAACGATAGTGTAATCATTAACCTGAATTCCATCAGGATTATCTTCACTTCTTACACCGTGTCTCTCAATACCGCCTCTTTTCCAATCTGTACCATCTAACTCTTTAAAACTATCCCACTCTTCAACAGGTGGATAAAATGAGAGAGAGTCTGGCGTATTGGTAAATTTGCTATCGCTTATTGATTCAGCAACTGCATCAGTTGTAAATACACCCTTTGCAATAGCAGCACCGGCAACTGTAAATGCCGCGCCTTTCATAAATGATCTTCTACTTTCTAAATACATCAAAACCCTTTCTTAACTCATTGGTAATAGTTGAGGAATGATCAACCATACATGTTTAACAACCCATAAACCTACAAGTGCTAAAATAGCTGCAAGTTTTAAGATACTCTCTGATCTGCCACTGCGACTAAGAGCAACTAACAACATAGGTAAAACATACGCTACAAACTGTCCTATCCAGAACATTGTTGCATACTCACCGTTACCCTTCACATATGCTAATACGGCAATTACCTCTTCAGATTTCATTGGACCAAATATAAGCTCTGATTGATAAAGAATAAAAGCAGTCAAAGCACTTAGACCTAAAATAACTCCTAATGAACTTTTTGCTTCATAAGAGAGTTTTTTACCTAGTAAAATCATACTAGCCGAACCTGCAAGCAGTGCTGCTAACATCATCTGTGCCGATTCTGTCGGCATCTGCCATAATTCACGAGCTGTTGCTTCTGACATCAGTGCCGCGGTATATAGAGTTACAGGGATGCCAAGTATCACTGTCCAGAACATAAGCTTATCAAATTTGGCATTATCTTTTTTAACAAAAGAGAAATAAGCCATACCAAACAGCATTACAACAAATAGCGTAGCCATCCAAGCACCTACAGTAATTGCTGAAGTCCAGTGTGGATAGAAAAATATATGCCACATTCTAAGTGGTTGATGTAGATCTGCTAATGTAAACAGTAAAAACATATGTATAAATACAAGAGCAACTACTGTTGAAGAAAATCTAAGATTTCCCGACTCTTTTGGGTAACGCTTAAGTAGATAAAAAAGCATAAAAATTATACCTGTACCTATACTTTTTGCCCACATATTCATTGTTACTTTCCACGGCCAAACTATACCTGGAAGACCTACATCTAAAGTTACGACTGCATGAGTCGCTGCGAGTGTTTCATGTACCATTAGTGGTGTCCTCCTAATGGCATTTTAGTAGTTAGTTTATTGAAAAGTGAATAACCTTCTACACGTTTTGAAGCCAATGGATTAAGTTGAAGATTACCTCCACCTACATAAAAGTGGTGAGGATCAGTACCTTTTTCAGGCTTACGAACTTGTACATCTCCTTGGTTATCTTGAATATACTGACTAATATTTGATGTTGGATCTTCAAGATCTCCAAATATATTTGCTTCAACAGGACAAGCAACAACACACGCAGGCATCATTGAACTTGCAATACGGTGAGCACAGTAAGTACACTTATCGGCCGTTTGTGTCTCTGGATCTATATATATAGCTCCATAAGGACAAGCCATAACACAACCTGCACAACCGATACAACGCTCTTTATCGATATTTACAATACCATTTTCAAGATAGTGAAGTGCACTAACAGGACAGATTCTCTCACACGGAGCGTTCTCACAGTGATTACAGCGTAGCGGTGTAAACGTTCTCTTTGTTTCAGGGAACATCCCCACATCTACATATTTAACGCGAAGTCTCCATGTACTTAGTGGAACTTCATTTTCCACTTTACATGCGATCTCACATCCCTTACATCCCATACACAGATGTAGGTCAACGAGGAAACCTAATTGCATATATTCTCCTTCATATAATTTATTATAACTAAGAATTATAACTATTAAAAGATACCGCTATCAACGTGCTTTTACGACATCTTAGCGAAATCATAATAGCCTAAACTCTATTAACTCAAACTAAAAAAATTATATTTTTGTCACATTTTTTTGTTGTGTGTAAAAAAGGTAATGATATTTTTTATAAAAGAAATAGTTATATCAATATTTATGCCGATATTGATATAACTTATAATTTGAAGTTATCTGTTTAGTCTTACTCTCACAGACTGCTCATGAGCTGTCAGACCTTCTGTATTTGCTATTAAAGCACAAGCTTCACCAATCTCATCTATACCTTTTTGTGAAAATGAGATAATTGATGACTTTTTCATGAAATTTTCAACACCCAAAGGAGAGTAAAACTTAGCAGTTGAACCTGTAGGAAGAGTGTGATTTGCTCCTGCAACATAATCTCCTATCGCTTCTGGCGTATTTGCACCTAAAAAGATTGCTCCCGCATGTTTAATACTAGGCAACAGAGCCCAAGGATTTTCAGTTACGACTTCTAAGTGTTCCGGAGCTATCTCGTTCATCAATCCAACAGCTTCATCCATATCTTTTGCAATAATTATAGCTCCACGCTCTTGAATGGATTTTCTAGCTATCTCTTGACGTGGAAGTTTCTCTAACCATAGTTGAATCTCATCTTTAACCTCTTTTGCCAAAGTTTCAGATGTTGTAATAAGAATCGAACTTGCCATCTCATCATGTTCGGCTTGAGATAACAGATCAATAGCGACATGGTGTGCATCGGCACTCTCATCAGCCAATATACCAATTTCACTAGGACCTGCTATCATATCTATATTAACATCACCAAAGACCATCTTTTTTGCAGTTGCTACGAAAATATTACCCGGTCCCGTTATAACATCAACTTTAGATATACTCTCCGTACCGTACGCCATAGCAGCGATTGCACTTGCACCGCCAACCTTATAAACTTCACTGACACCACAAAGATGACAAGCAGCAAGCAGAAGCTCGTTAGGCTCATTATCTGGAGTAGGAGTGCTGACTATAATCTTTTTCACTCCGGCAACTTGAGCAGGAATAACATTCATCAAAAGTGAACTAGGATATGCGGCTTTTCCACCGGGTATATAGAGTCCTGCACTATCGACAGGAGTAACTCTTTGACCTAAAATTGTTCCATTATCTTCTGTATCAAACCAAGATTTAGGCAACTGCTTCTCATGATATACCTTAATACGCTCATATGCTAAATGTAGTGCATCTCTTAGCTTATTATCAAGATTGTCATATGCCCTTTTCATAGACTCAACATCAATCTTAAGTTCAGCATCATCTTTTGGCAACCAGTTGTCAAATTTGGAGATATGACGCTTTAAAGCTTCGTTTTTTTCAGATTTTATCTCATCAATAATCTCACCGACAATAGTGCTTACATGCTGTATATCAACCTTGCCTCTACCTAAAAGTTCTCCAAATTGATTGGAAAAACCATCATCATTTGTATAAATATAGATCATATATATTAAATCCTTACATGTAATCTTAAATTACTTTTTAGACTTATACTCTTGTAAAACAACTTTTAATGCTTCTAAAAATTGTGGTACAGGGTATGCTCCCATTAACGGCTGATACATCGGCTCCCCATCTTTCATAAACCATGTTCCGGGAGTTCCATTTGTATATAAATCACTAGGCACTTCACCACGATTTGTGTGACCTTCATAGCTTACAAATTCACTATTTAACTTTTTTACTACCTCTTCATTACTAAGGGTAGTGCTTCTAAATCTATCACACCAACCGCAACCATCACGACTCACTACAAACATAACAGGTCTGTGAAGTTTTTTTCCCTTTGCTATTGCACTGTCTAAATCTTTCTCCCAATTAAGAGTAGCCGCAGATGCCACCATGCTCAAAAGCGTTAATGTTACTAACAGTTTTTTTATCATTTTTTTACCTTTTTTAAAATTTCTGATGCTATTTTTTCTACCGGTTTATTTTCAACATTTATCACTATATCTGCTATTTTTTTGTACTCAGATACTCGTGATTTATAGAGTTCTTTTGCCTTTTTTATATCTTGAAAAAGAGGTCTCTTTCTTAACTTTTTCTTCGACTGTGGGTGATTTAAGATACGCTGATAAATTCCATCAAAAGATGCGTCAAGAAGAACAATTTTACCAATATTTTTAAGATTTGAGACCTTATAAAATCCCCCGCCTGTTGATATGAGAGTATTACGTACACTATTTTGCAACCAAAAAGCAACACGCTGTTCTAGCTCTCTAAAATACGCTTCACCCTCAAATTCAAAAATCTTTTTAACACTACGACCCTCCATACTTTCGATAATATCATCAGTATCAATAGCAACTATTTTAGACTGTTTTACAATCTCTCTAGCCGTACTTCCCTTACCTACTCCCATAAAACCAATTAGAATAATATTTTTCATGCGGTATCATATCATTTATAAAATAATATTTTAGGCATTTTATGAATATTTTTAAAAATAGAGATATTAAATTTCAAAATTATTACATATAAGTAGCAGAGCATAAACAGTTAAACTCTAGCGAACTATAATAAAATCACCCTTTTTTGGAGTTGGTATTATCTCTCCTGCGTTTATAAACTTTACTGCTATGGTTTTTGATCTATTCATAACTCTCTCATCAACTTTTGAGACACTAAAATGAAGATGCGGTCCACTTGTATAACCTGTATTTCCAGAGTAGGCTATAAGTTCTCCTCTTTTAACCGTAGCACCTAACTTAACGCAAACACCATCTTTTTTTAGATGGTAATATTTACCTAAAGTCCTATCACTGTGTTCTATGATTATATAATTTGCATATTTTCCATAACCTTTTTTAAATTTTCCACGATTATGAGAAGATTCGACACGAACAACTTTTCCACCACGAGCCGCATAGATTGGTGTACCGATATTTACTGCAAAATCTATGGCGTTTTTATGTCTGTGTGAAGATTTACCGTTATAACCTTGAGAAACTCGTATCTTTGAGCCTTTTTTAAACGGTATAGAGTATGCAACATCGTCATGAACAGCTGATGCTGAACCCATAATCCATGAAAAGCTTGATTGAAACATCATACTTTTTCTCTTATCTTTTACGCCTACATGTAAGACTTTTTTACTACTTTTAGCATCCAATTCAAAATATAGCGGTAACTTTTTATCACTTATAATATTTACTCTTTTTTTAAATTTTAGTGTTACGGTAACTCTAAAAGTATTGAAATTTTCGGCTATAAAATCATATCCATCAGAGCTTTTTTTTGTACTTATCGTCACTTTTTGTCGTTTTGATGGAGCACTCATTTCACGCAATCTTTTTGCTTCTTTGGCTTTTAAAACAGCTATATGCTCCTCATATTGGGCATACTCTTGTTCATAACGCTCCCTACTCTGTTTTTCTATATTTGCATCTTCAAGCATCTTCTCACCAAGAGCTATCTTTTTTCGGTCTCTATTTTTTTTATAATACTCTAGCATATCCTCTTTTAGAGAGTCACTCTTATATATATCAACCTCTAAAAGCTTTGAAAATGTCTTAAAATCATCATCATCCATACTCTTACGAACGCTTTTAAGATAGAGATATGCTATCTTGTCATATATCTTTTCACACTCTCTAAGTTGTTTAAGATAGAGTATCTTCTCATCTATTTTAAAATCCATAACAGAAGCTTTTTTTATGCACTCATCAAACTCTACTAACTCTTTTTTATATGGAAAATTTTCTCTATTTTTCAATACTTTAATACTCTTGTTTTTCATATAGAGTGATTTTGCCAACTGTGAATATGGCTTAATAAAACCACTTGCTACACTCAGTGATGATAATATATAGATAAGATATAGATATTTGATACTCAAGCCTTTTTAAACGAAACATAATAGCAAAAACTTTATAATACTGTATAATTTAGATGAAGGATTTAGCATGTCGCAAAAAATTTTAGATTTAGTAGAGCCGGGTGTATTATCTGGTGATGATGTTCTTACACTGTATGGTGCAGCAAAAGAGGTTGGTTTTGCAATACCTGCCGTCAATGTTGTAAATACAGACTCTATAAATGCTGTTTTAGAAGCTGCCGCGAAAGTTAATTCTCCTATTATTATACAGTTTTCAAACGGTGGAGCATCTTTTTATGCCGGAAAGGGCTTAAGTAATGAAAACGAACAAGCAGCCATAGCAGGTGCAATAGCAGGAGCAATGCACGTTCATCAGATGGCTGAACTGTATGCCATACCTGTAATCTTACATACCGACCATGCAGCTCGAAAACTCTTGCCTTGGATAGATGCTCTTTTAGATGCCGGTGAAGAGTTTTATGAGGCTTATAATAAACCACTCTTTAGCTCCCATATGCTAGATCTTTCAGAAGAGCCGATAGAAGAAAATGTCGGTACATGTAAGAATTATTTGGAGCGTATGGCTAAAATCGGCATGAGTATAGAGATAGAGCTTGGCGTAACAGGTGGCGAAGAAGATGGTGTTGATAATACAAACATAGACAATGCCCTGCTCTACACTCAACCTCAAGAAGTTGCTTACGCTTACGAAGAGCTATCAAAAATCAGCCCAAATTTTACAATAGCAGCTTCATTTGGAAATGTTCATGGTGTCTATAAACCCGGAAATGTCCAACTCACTCCAAAAATTTTAGACAACTCTCAAAAATATATCCAAGAGAGATTTAATACATCGACAAAACCTGTAAACTTTGTTTTCCACGGTGGTTCAGGCTCACTTCCTTCAGAGATAAAAGAAGCCATAAGTTATGGTGTTATAAAGATGAATATCGACACTGATACACAGTGGGCAACTTGGGAAGGTGTAAAGGGATATATTCAAGAACATTCAGACTATCTACAATCACAGATAGGAAATCCAGACGGTGAAGATAAACCAAACAAAAAATATTATGACCCTAGAAAATGGTTGCGTGCCGGACAAGAAGGACTTGTTAAGCGTGTCATAGAAGCATATAGTGATTTAAATGCTTTAAACAGAAACTAAAAAATCAACCCCTTGATTGCCTTGTAAGAAGCTACAGAGGCGATCATCCATAAACCAAGCATTCCTATTAGACCGACCATCATCATGGTGCTTGGATTTGTAAAAACTATCATCGCTGTTATAAACCCTGAAATAAACGGTGCACTTGCCAACAAAAACAGAACCTTTTTTATACGCTTATCTTGCCTTTTACTCATATAAATCCCTTAAATCGGTATCGTTTTAACATACTTTCATTCCCACTAATTCCACCACTATGAACATATAGCACATCACCTTCAAATTTTTCTAAATTTTGTAAAAGTGAGAGCCACATTTTTGGTGCATAGATTAAATCAAACTCTATATCTATCTCTTTTAACTCTTTATATATCTGAAAAAATTCTCTGTACGGTTTTGCAAAATGATATTTTTTTTCTGTATTTATAATGTATAAATTATCTGGATATTTACCCAAAGCACTCATCTCAACTTTAAGATAATTTTCATCTCCTACTACAGGAGTTGTAATAATCTTACATTCAGGTAAAGATTTTGCCAGATAATACGCTGTAGTTCCAGTACCGGCGGGAGTTATAATATTGAGATTTTTTATCTTTTTCTCATCCATCCATGCAGATATTTCATCTGCTAAAACTTTTATGCCAACCTCAGCTATCTTATCTGCACCACCTTGAGGCACTAAAACCTCATGTGGGTTTATCTGCAAAAAAAGTCTGCTTATGCTCTGTTGAAATTCATCATGCTCAACCTCAAAAACATTCATACCTAAATCTAAAGCTTTTTTATAGTTGCCTTGAGGGTTTTGCTTTACATGTAAGGGAATATTTTTACAATAATAATCAAACTTCCAATCTTTTTTATTTGCGAGATATGCCATTGAGAGCATAGCATTTGACTGTGTACCGCCATAAGAGATAAGTTTTGTATATGTTTTTGAAGGAGTGTTTATAAGCTGGTAGAGTTTTCTAAACTTATTTCCACTAAGTTCATAGTGTAAAAGCTCATCTCTTTTAAGATAGAAGTCTCTACCACGAAAAGAGATTTTCGTGGTAACAGATGGGAGTGATATACTATTTAGCGTATGTGATTTTTGCAGATTTTTTAAGCTCATCCATCTCTGTTTTTATAATTTTCTCAAATTTTTGCTGTTTTAGACGTTGCTCAATAAAATTTGATACATCTTTGTATCCAAGAGTTTTACCCTCTTTTTTATCTTCTAAATAGATAACATGATAGCCAAACTGACTCTTTACAGGTGTTTTTGTAACTGTTCCGACTTTCATGTTAAATACGGCATCATTAAAAGAAGGTACCATCTGTCCTTGTGCAAAATATCCTAAATCGCCACCCTTTGGTGCACTTGGCCCTGTTGATTCTGCTTTTGCAATCTCAATAAATTTATCTTTAAGTTTATCTCCGCTTAGATTACTTAAACGGGCAATAATTGCTTTTGCTTTATTCTCATCTTTTAGTAATATATGACGAGCATGAACTTTCTCTTTTTCCACAAATTCAGCTTTATTTGAGTTAAAATAATCTTTTTTCTCTTTTTCAGTAACTTTAACTTTTGCTAAATGCTCCTCTTGCCATACTTTACCGGCAAGTTGCTTCTCAACGCGAGACATAATCATATCCAACTCTTTTTTGTAAGCCGGAGTTTTCATGATACCGCTCTTTTTTGCATCATCATAGATTAACTCTTGCGTAATCATACCGTCAATAATACGTTTACGAAGCTGTTTTTGTTGATCAGCAGGTAATGTAGAGAAACGACCTTGCGTACCTTCCATAAGTACACGATTTACCTCTTGTGAATCTATCTTTGTTCCATTAACAGTTGCTACGGTTGCACCAAAAGATACTGAGCTGACAAGAGCTACGGTTACAAGTGACTTTATTACTAATTTCATATATTATCCTCATAAGGGCACCTCTAAAAACCCTAGTAAGCCTCAGAGGGAAAAAGAAGTATAAGATTTGACTTTTCTTTCTTTGAGTCATAGCTTAAGCTATGGCGATAAGAAAAAAAGGCGAAGATTATGCTTCTTTTTCCCTCCCCTAAGGCGATAGAGAGAAACAGATACTCTGCGTTAGTTATTGACGCAATAGCTACGGCTATTACTTACAATAACTGCCTTGATTATCAATTTCTCTCTATCGCTGAGGCTTACTA
>WFND01000104.1 GCA_015484575.1 Helicobacteraceae bacterium | reverse complement strand
CCATAGCTCTTATCGCACTAGGTAGTTACGGTAGAGAACAGCTATGTGTACATAGTGATATTGACCTTTTAATAGTTTATGAAGATGTTGAAGGCTATAACACTAAGCAACTTATAGAAAAACTATTATATCTTGCTTGGGATGCAGGTATGAAGCTAGGTCATAGAGTTCATGAAGTCAGTGATTTATCAAAATCGGCATTTGAAGATATAACCATAAGAACATCAATGATGGAGTCGCGTTTTATAGGTGGCTCTTCTTTTACATGGAATAGCACTCAAAGAGAATTAAATAAAATCAGACATACAGATGCAAAAGAGTTTTTATTACAAAAGATACAAGAGGCACATAAACGCCGACATAAATATCCACTTTCAATGCAACCAAATATCAAAGAGAGTGTCGGAGGATTGAGAGATTCTCAACTACTTTACTGGGTAGCAAAAACGATTTATAACGTCTCATCCATAAAAGAACTTAGCGGAAAACTTTTTAAAGATGAACATTATAAAGAGTATCGTATAGCATTAGAGTTACTGTATCGTGTGCGTAGTGCTTTACATATTATCAGCTCAAAACAGCAAGATAAATTAATACTGGAATATATGCCTATCATATCAAAAATGTTAGGCTTTTCCAATGAACGTAAATTAATCACAAAAGTGATTGAAGCACAATGGAGAATCAATAACTTTACTCAAATATTTGTTAAAAAAATGATGCGTACCTATCTAAAAAACGAGTTTACATGTAAGCAACTAAGAAGTTTTAGGGTGGCTAAAAATTTCTATATTATAGATGAGAGAATATTCTCTTCAATGTCTGCATACAACCAAAAGATAGACTCTTTATTAGAATTTTTACTATCATTAGAAGATAAAGATTGGAAATTTGATCCTAGTGCTTTGGCTGTTTTTACATATAGTAAAATAAAACATCCTCTAAAAAAATCCACATACACTCTTGTAAAAAAACTCTTTGAAAGAGAACATATTTTTTCGTTTTTAGAACTGTTTTACAACGCTGGAATATTACATGAACTATTAAGTATATTTAGAAAAGTACATAATCTTCCTCAATTTGACGGTTATCATCACTACCCTGTTGATTTACACTCTATTAAATGTGTTCAAGCACTAGAAAATATATCAGAACCTTTTATTTTAGATCTCTACTCCAATCTTACCGTACAAAAGCGTACACTTTTAAAGATAATAACACTTACACATGATACGGGAAAAGGTAGAAAACAAGACCATAGCGATGTTGGTGCAAAATTGATAGTACCTTTTACAAAAAAGCTGTTTTTCAATGAAAATCTACAACAACAAGCCTCATTATTGGTAAAAAATCATGTAAATATGTCTAAAGTTGCCTTTAATGAAAATATTTTCAATGAAAAGACTCTCTATAAATTTATGTCAAATATTAAAAATTTAGAAAACCTAAATATGCTTTACATATTAACTTATGCAGATATAAATGGTGTTGGGAAAGGGACATATACATCTTTTAACTCAAAATTACTTTATGATTTATATAAAGGAGCAAAAGAGGTTTCACAAAATAGTGAACGCATAACAGATGCATCAAAAAGATTAAAGATAGAGCGTCGTCTTCAAAACAGCAGTACATTTAAACTATTAAGTAGAACTCAACAAAAAAAGATACTATCAATAGAGTCAAACTTATTCTTTTTTAAGTGTTCAATAGATGATATTTTGGGTATATCGAAAAAAGCTACCGAATGTAAAACATATCTGTACTACTTAAAAAATGAAAAAACTTTTAGCATAGAGATATTTAGAAAAATTCCGTTAAATTTGGGCTATCTGCTTGGTAATCTTAGCTATTTAGATATCGTCTCTATGGATATATTTACACTATTTAATGAGGTTAAGTATTTTAAATTGGAGTTCTCTTTAGAGCCATCTTTAGATACTTATGAGCAGATAGAGATGATTATCCAAGAGTCATTTGATATGAGCAGAAGTGTGAAATTATCTCAACCGGATATAAAAACCAAAGAGATATATATAGATTGTGAACATTCAAAAAATTATGCTAGTCTCAGCATAAGAACAACAAATCAAAAAGGTCTATTGGCATATTTGGTACAAAATTTAGAAGATTTAAATATAAATATAGTAACGGCAAAAATTCATTCAACCAAAAATAGAGTAAATGACAACTTTTTAATCGAGAAAGAACAAAATATGTGTAACAATACTGAAAAAATAATAGACAAATTGACAAAAAGGCATGGATAAATGTGCGGAATCGTAGGATATATAGGAAGACAACCGGCAAAAAAAATTCTTATAGATGGTTTACGTGAATTAGAGTACAGAGGCTATGATTCAGCAGGTATCGCTATTTTACAAGATAGTGGATTTAGCACTTTTAAGGCTCTAGGAAAACTAATCAATTTAGAAAAAAAGAGTACCTCATTTGAGACAAAAGGATTTTCAGTAGGGATAGGTCATACACGTTGGGCTACTCATGGAAAACCGACAGAGCTAAATGCACATCCACACATGGGAGAGAACTCTTATGTTGTTCACAATGGAATTATAGAAAATTATCAAGAGTTAAAAAATGAACTTCAGAGCGATGGAGTGACATTTATTAGCCAAACAGATACCGAAGTTATAGTTCATCTATTTGAACACTATCTCAAAAATGCTTTAGAAGCTTTTGATGCTTTTAAGATGATGCTCTCACGCATTGAAGGTGCTTTTGCTATACTTTTAGTGACTACTACTAAAAAAAATCAGATATTTTTTGCAAAATCAGGTTCACCTATGATTTTAGGCATAAACAGTGAAGATGAGAAATTTTTTGGCTCATCTGATGCTGCACTTATTGGAAAATGTGAAAATGTCATCTATCTTGAAGATGGAGATTACGGATATTTAGATGAGAAAGATATACTCTTATACAATAAAGATGACAAGAGACAGCATCTAACCTTCACATCTTTACCTACCTCAAAACTATCTGCTCAAAAAGAGGGCTTTAGATTTTTTATGGAAAAAGAGATATATGAACAACATGATGTAATCTCGGATACTTTAATAGGACGCCTTAGTGATGAAAAAATCATATTTGATGAGCTAGATGATAACTTTCTTGATGGAATTAACGATATAACTTTCTCTTCTTGCGGTACTTCATATCATTCGGCATTAACAGCTAGTTATCTATTTGAGAGATATGCCAAAATAAAAACATCTGTTGAGTTTGCAAGTGAGTTTAGATACAGGTCTCCTCTGCTAAATAGTTCCACCCTCTTTGTTGTTATATCTCAAAGCGGTGAAACAGCAGATACGCTTGAAACACTAAAAATGGCAAAAGATGCCGGTCTTAAAACTCTTGTTATCTGCAACGTAGATAACTCATCAATGGTTCGCTTAGCCGATTACACAATATTGGCTCGTGCAGGTATAGAAAAAGGTGTAGCTTCTACAAAAGCATTTGCCACACAAGTTGTTGTATTGTGGATGTTGTCTTTATATATAGCTTCCAAGCGTAAAAGTTTAGATACAAAAGAGATAGCAAAAGAGATAAAAATTTTAAGAGAAGTACCATCAAAAACCATTGTAAATGATGAGTTACATGAAAGAATTCATCGTCTTTCTAAACGCTATTTACATGGTCACGGTTTCTTTTTTATTGGCAGGGATGTCTTTTTTCCACTTGCTCTTGAAGGTGCTTTAAAACTAAAAGAGATTAGTTATCTACATGCAGAAGGCTACCCATCAGGAGAGATGAAGCATGGACCAATCGCCTTGGCAGATCCTGAACTTTTTACAATAGCACTGCTTCCAAAAAATATGCTATATGATAAATCAAAAAGCAACGTTGAGGAGTTAAGTGCTAGAGATGCTACAATATGTGCAATAAGCCCTGTCAATTTTGATAAAGCCGATGATTTTATTCAGATTTCCAATACACAACATTATATGTTAGAATTTTTTGAGATGATGGTTGTTGTCCAGCTTTTATCTATGGAGATCTCTATCCGCTTAGGAAATGATGTAGATATGCCTAGAAACTTGGCAAAGAGCGTTACTGTAGAATAAGAGAGAAGTTATCCTCTCTTATTTTGATTTTTCAAGTTTCACCGCAAATTATGATAATACTACACTCATTTCCAGAAGAGAGTGTCATGCCAACGGCACATGTTGTTCCACTAACACTATGACAGCCACTTTCAAAGTTAATTCCCGTAAGCTTTACCGAACTAGTAAAACTGTTAATTACTTTATTACCTGAAGGATTTGCAGTAACAGTTCCATTTCCAACAGCACTATCAATAATAATATTTGCCCCAGAAACAGCAGCATAAGCCTCTTTGCTAAAGCTAAAAAGAGCTGTAAGTAAAAAAGCTGACATTAAAAACTTTTGCGTACCGGTTTTTGATTTAAGTATAAAAAGAGTACTAACACCCATCAGTAACGCACTTAGTATCATTAAAGAAGTATTACTTAAAGGCACGGCAGTAGTAGAAGCTCCCCATGTAACCGTAAGAGCAGATAGATTACCCGCAGTAATCAACAAGGTAAACAGTACGGCAACAAAACCTACTTTTTTCTGATTTTTTATCATATAAACCCTCCAATTGAGTTAACTGTGTTTATTCTACCCACAATTTGATTAATTATATCTTAACAAAAAAAATTTAAAATTGCTATCTACTAAGCTCTGCATCATCCAATACAGAGTAAAAACCAGATACTTCCCTAGTTCCCCATGTATCATAAAAAACTCTGTCATCTGCAGTTATAAAGTAGTGACGCGGAACACCTTTTGTTTTAAATTTTGATGGTATTTTATCCCTGTCACGCGAGAGATAGACAAGTATATAATCCTCTTTTATTCTATCTATAAGCTTTCTGTTTTGTAGAGTTGTTTTTTTAAATCTATCACAAAATCTGCACTCATCCGCACCCACAAACAGATATATATCTTTATGCTCTTTTTTAGCCTCTTTCAGTGCTTGATTGTAATCATGAATCCAATTAAGTTCTATGGCATGTATATCTGTAAAAAATAGTAAAAAAAATATAAAAAGATGGAGTTTAAAAAGCATTTTCTACCTTCTAATTTGAAAAAAGAGACTTTACATGTAATAGTTTACATGTAAAGAATATGTTATACGCTACAAGCAGAGACACCCGGAGGCGTTGTTGGTTGAATTGCTTGATTATCAACTCCACCGTCTTGATTTATCTTCTCTATCTGAGCCCATAAATCTTCTGCAGCTGCCATATAACGTTTTGCAGTTTGTGACTCTGGAGCAAAGTAAGTTATAGGTTTTCCACTGTCTCCACCTGTACGAACAGCCGGTTCAATCGGAATTTGTGCTATTATTTTTGTATCAAACTCTTTTGCTACCGGCTCTGTCGTACCTGTTCCAAAGATGTCATACTCTACACCTGTATCAGGAGCTATAAAGCCACTCATATTTTCAATAATTCCAGCTATAGGGATATTTAATTTTTTAAACATATCTAGTGAACGACGTGAATCATCTAGTGCCACTTTCTGTGGAGTTGTTACGGTAACACCTGCTGTTACGGGTACGCTTTGAGCCAAAGTAAGCTGTGCATCACCTGTTCCCGGAGGCATATCTATAACCAAACAGTCTAACTCTGACCACAATATGTCACGTAAAAACTGCTCTATCGCTTTCATAATCATAGACCCACGCCAGATTAAAGACTGCCCCTCTTCCATCAATGAACCCATAGACATCATCTCTACACCATAAGCTTTTAATGGTATAACTTTGTTTCCTTCAATATCAGGCTTAGTATCTTCTAAACCCATCATACGCGGGATATTTGGACCATAAATATCTGCATCTAAAAGTCCTACCTTTTTACCTTGCATAGCAAGTGCTACTGCAAGATTTACAGAAGCAGTTGATTTACCTACTCCACCTTTTCCAGAGCTTACCATGATAAAGTTTTTTACATGTGGAGCAATATTTTTACCCTTTGACGAACTCTCTCTTGGCATCTTTGGAGAGTTAATGGTAATATTAACACTATCTGCACCTGCTCTTTTAAGCTCCTCTTGAGCCTCTGTTGTTATCTGATGAGCAACTTCAGGAGCACTTGATGATATATCAACTGTTACACTAACATTTTTGCCATCAATCTCAATATCTTTTACAAATCCAAAAGCCATAATACTTTTGCTAAAACCCGGATAAGTAACCTTATCCAAAGCTGTTTCTACAATATCTTTTGTCATTAACTTTCCTAACATTTATTTTTTTGAACTTTATCATAATTAAATAAGACAAAAATTGTCTTATATCAATTAACATTTATATTTAAGTTTTTACTAAAGCGATATTTTAGCACTTCTTACATGTAAGTTTTTAATAATTTTGATTATAATACAGATAAAAAAGTCAAAATCATGAAATTTTATATATTAATCGTATCATTAACACTATTTTTAGGTTGTCAAAACAGTACCAATAGAGCCTCAATGCCGACAGAAAATACTTTTACATATAAAAAAGGCGTAAACCCAAACTCTCTAGCCGTAAAATCTCAGGAGAAAGCTTTTGAGCGTCACACACAATTAGAGGTCTCAAAAATAAATGCACAAGCACAGATAGAAGTAGCAAAAATCAACTCAAAAAAAGATGTTCAAGTCAGTAAGATTGAGACAGGGGTAAAAGAGAAAATTGCCACAAAAGATATAGAGGCAAAAAAAGAGATAGCAAAAGAGCAGGTAAAAAACTCCATTGAGATCTCAAAGATAGAGGCAGACAAAAGTAAGTATGCACAGAAAATCACTCTCTATATGGTTATCATATTTTCTGTTTTAGCATTTATAGCAATTATCTTATGGTTTATCCACAAACGCAAAACTGCACTAGCCACCATAGAACATGAAAAAGAGCGTTTAAAACAGGAGTTACTCATAAAAGAGCGTGAACTGCAAGAGCAGAAAATCATAAAGATTATGGATCTAGCTATTCACGGGCAACTGCCGCAAGACCTTCAAAAAAATCTTATAGACTCCATTACCCAACCAAACGAGGAGAGAACAACTCTTATAGAAAAACCGGATTAAGCTTGTGCCAACTTAGCATCTTCGGCAATCTTGGCGATGGCTTCAGGATTTTCCATAATCTCTTGAGTTATCTTATATGAACAGAACTTTGGTCCACACATTGAACAAAATTCTGCCTCTTTAAATACATCTTGAGGAAGTGTTTCATCATGATACTCTCTTGCTCTTTCACTATCTAGTGCCAACTCAAACTGTTTCTCCCAGTCAAAACTGTATCTTGCATCACTCATCTCATCATCTATATCTCTAGCACCTTTGCGACCACGAGCAATATCTGCGGCGTGAGCAGCAATTTTATAAGCGATAATTCCCTCACGTACATCATCAGCATTTGGCAGTCCTAAATGCTCTTTTGGTGTTACATAACAGAGCATACTAGCACCATGCCAACCACCAACAGCCGCACCGATAGCAGAGCTTATATGATCATATCCTGCAGCTATATCAGTTACAAGAGGTCCCAAGATATAAAAAGGAGCTTCATGACACAACTCTCTCTGTATTTTCATATTTCTCTCAATCTGATTTAAAGGCACATGACCCGGGCCTTCAATCATAACTTGAACATTCTTCTCCCAAGCACGAAGTGTCAAATCTCCAAGAACTTTCAACTCACCAAGTTGTGCATCATCAGAAGCATCTGCCAAACATCCCGGACGAAGAGAATCACCTAAAGAGAGAGAGACATCATATTTTGCACATATCTCTAAAATATCATCATAAGCACTGTAAAACGGGTTTTCTCTATGATAGTGCATCATCCATGCCGCCATCAATGAACCGCCACGACTTACTATTCCCATTTTGCGTTTTGCAACTTTTGGCATAGTCTCTAGTAAAAAACCGGCATGAATAGTAAAGTAACTCACACCCTGCTTTGCTTGACGTTCCAACACATCTAACATAACTTCTATACTTAAATCTTCTATCTTATTATTTACATCATGAAGTATCTGATAGATAGGAACTGTTCCAATAGGAATCTTGGAGTTTTCTATAACTGCTTTTCTAATCTCATCTAAATCTCCGCCTGTAGATAAATCCATCGCAGTATCTGCTTTATAGTGTTGGGAGACCTGAACTTTTTCAATCTCACCTTGAACATCAGAAGCTAAAGCAGAAGAGCCGATATTTGCATTTATTTTACATTTAGATGCTATTCCAATAGCCATAGGCTCTAATGAAGTATGATTAATATTTGCAGGAATAATCAGACGACCTCTGGCTATCTCGCTACGAACCAACTCAGGGTCTAAATTTTCAACTTCTGCAACATACTGCATCTCTGGTGTAATAATGCCCTCTTTGGCATAAAACATTTGAGTACGAACCTTATCATTTTTACGCTCTTTAACCCATGATGTTCTCATAAATGTCTCCTTAATTTTCGCAAATATAATCAACTTGCCTATAAAAATAGCAC
>WFND01000103.1 GCA_015484575.1 Helicobacteraceae bacterium | reverse complement strand
GCATGATGGAGTTGCCGTATCTAGTTCGCTAAGAGCTTCTATAGCAACAAATAAAGGAACTGAAGATCTACTGTTTAGCAGAGGTGAAGAGATTGAACTTCTTATAAAATTTAATAAGATAGCATATTTTTATATTATTGGATATACACAGACGGACGACTCTAAACAGGCATATCTGCTTGAGTTAAATGAGGGTGTGGGTGATGATAAATTTTTGGGATTTATAAATGCTGATGATATAAATCACTGGATTAGTATAGGCTCATTTATCGTTGAGCCTCCTTTTGGAGTTGAGAGTCTTCAGCTTGTAGCTTCAAATAGAAAAATCACAACTCTGCCACATCACTATTTTGATAAAAAAAGTTCATATTATCTTATAGGGAAAAATCCAAAAACATCCCTCTCAAAAACACGAGGGTTGATTCGTAAAAAGAGTAAAAAACAAGAGTTTAGTGAGGCAGTTTTACTATTTAGTACCAGTGATTAGTCTTAGTATTTGACGAGTTTTCTCGTCATCTTTTTTTTGAAGCTTTAGCTTTAGCCACTGAATTAAGGCATTTTTATAGCCATGATATGAAGCATCATTTATGATGTTGTCTATATCCGTAATAGTTATATTTTCACGTGAAAGAGAAGCCACAATCATCTTAGATGTCAGCGGTTCTATCTCCTTAATACCCGATTTTTTGTCATAACCGTTTTTTGCAAACTTTTGATACTGTTTTGGCAGATAAGAGATCTCATCTTTATGTAATGTTTGAGATAAAAATGATTCATAAGCGTCAAGCTCTTTTGACTCTACAAGTGGTTTTAATTCATCAAATTTAGGACAGGAAAAAGGCTCTAACATAGCAACTTTCAAAGCACAAAAAGATAACTCAATACTGGCTAAAGTCTTCAAATCAGAACTCTCTTTCGCATACTCTCTTGCACTTTTTAGCTCCATAGCTGCTAGTTCTACTCTATTTTGTAGATAGTAATTTTCAAAATTTTTATAATGATTTACACTTGCATATTGCCAACTGTTTTTTGGTGTTTGAGTGCTGCATCCGAATATAAGAAAAGATATTAAAATTAAAAAGTACCTCATGGAAGCACCACCTTGTCTTGTGACTTATCTATCAAAATAGCATCTATTTTATTAAGAATTTGATGTGTTTTATCAAGATTTAGGTGCAGCTCTTTTTTTAAGGTTATAAGCTCTTTATCGTATGAACCTATGGCATTTACCGTACCATCAAGTGTATCTAATTTTCTCTTTATATCTTTAAATATCTCATCAACCACCACCATGGAATTACTAGCCGGAGTAAGTATCTGTTTTTGTATATTTTTTATAAGTTCTTGTATCTCATTAAAAATCTCTTCTGTCTTTTTTAGGGAGTTGTTTATCGCTAAAGTAGAATTTTTATCTCCTGTTATCGTATCTAAAAGAGCATCATTTGAGGCTAGTTTCGAGCTTAAATTCTCTACATTTTTTAAGATTTTATCTACTGAGGCATCTTTTGAAGCTAGATTTGTCGTTATTACGTTTATGGAGTGAATAATCTGTTTAACCTCTCCAAGTATAGGCTGAAGATCTTTTATAATATCATTTATATCATCACGTATAACTATCTTAAGCTCTGAACCTTTTTTTAACTCTTTATGTCCAAGCGGGGTTATTACTTTTATAGTTGGAGAGCCTAAAAGAGGTTTTTCCAGCATGAGTTTTGTGTTCTCACATATCCATTTGTGATGATTCTGTTTCACTCTAAAGTCAATTTTGACATCGCCATTTGGCATAAGAGTCAATTTTGTAATACTTCCAATCTCAAAACCTGAAAAATTTATGGGCATACCGACAAAAAAACTACTCGCCTCTTTAGTTTTAAAAAAGAAGTTTATATGTTTGTCAAAGTAGCCTTTTTTCTCCATTATTGTGTAAAAAAGTAGAGATAAACTTATCAAAAATGCAGTAATAAAAATGCCGACATAAAGTTTCATCTTATGATATTGCATGTTATCCCTTTGTCTTTGTAGTCATTTTCATATAGTGACAAGTCTAAAACTATAGTACGCTCTTTTACATCAAGTATATTCAATACTTTAAATAGATGCTCAAGCGAATTTTCACTCTGATACTGAACCAATGGCGTAATAACAGTAATTGTAACATATCTCATCATTGAAGCACGTATGAGTGAGAGTGAAAAAAGCTCTAAATCACTGCATTGGGAAGGACGTTTTGTCTGTAAATCTTGCAGATTTAGTTTTTTTAACTTCTCTAAGGCGTTTGCATGGGATTTTTCACGTTCATATCTCTCATGCACCTCCTCAATCAAGGCGATATTTTCAATGATATTTAGATTTGACAGTAGTGGTGTATGGGGTGAAACTGCTACATGAGTGCCATACTCTCTGCTTATGGATTTATAATAACTCTCCAATAAGACAATATCTGTAAAAAATTTTATATTAAACGAAGCCATAAGCTTAGTACCTCAATAATAAATATAGCTATAAAAAGTCTTACCATCCCTTTTAAGACGGCAATGGGTATGGCATTGAAAGCTTTTATAGTGCGTAAACCGCTATATATGGGAATAAGCATAATAACAAAACCAAATGCCATACTTTTACCGACCAAATAGAGAAGATTTTCTATCTCAATAGATGAAAATAGAGTGTACATGTAAGTATTTAAACTCATATTCATATATAAAAGAGAGAAGAGATAGCCTCCAACGAGCATAATCATTGCAAATATCAAAGAGAGTGTAACTACACTAATAACCCCACTAATAATACGAGGTAAAAAAAGATAATCAATAAGACCTATATTGAACTCTTTAAGAGCATTAAGCTCTCCGCTGACCTGCATCACTGCTATTTCGGTATTAACGGCAGCACCGGAGCGAAGAGCTATTAAAAATGCGGTAAAAAGCGGTGCAAATTCATTAAAAACAAAACCTATAATAATAGAGCCTATCTGATTTGAGAGTTCATAATTTATAGCCAATGTAATAACATATCCTATAATTAAAGAACCAAAAAAGAAGCCAAGCAGTAAAAAAGAGGGAAGTATCTGTATAACCGTGAAGTATATCTGTTTTATCAAAATACTCTTCATCGCAGGATGATAACTATTAGGTAGAAATAGATGGGTGATGCAGAGATAACTAAAACGCAAAGCTTCATAAACATCTGATAAAAAATTGAGTGTTATCTCACCCAAATACTCAAAGACTCTTGTCAATCGGCTACCATCCAGATAAATAACTCATCAGTTTCAGGGTCACTCCAGACAGCTTTTATATGTGCGTGAACTGTTTTGTTGTCACTTGTCTGAAACGAATAAATATCTGATTTTGCAGAGTATCTGCCATCTGATTTTTTATCATGTCTAGTCGTGTAAGTTGATACATGAACGCCTTGTTGAACGGCTAGTTCATCAATAGCTCTCGATATAGCTAACTTTCTCTGTGCATTTTTACCTTTATAGTGAATATGTGAGCTTCCAACAGCAGTTATCTTTCCTGCTATATATGGTGAGTCTATCCATTGAGGTCTGGGATTTTTTTCTATCTTCGCCTTAGTAGCAGAACAGGCACTTAAGAGTAAGATTAGAGCTAAAATAGATATTTTTTTTATCATCTATTTCTCTTTAAACTCTTGTTCTAATTCATCAAGAGCCGTATCTGATTTTTGTATCATAACTGTTTTTTTTAACTCATCTGTACGTTTTGTCTCATACTTCATAATCTTCTCTTTTTCTATACACGCTTTAACAAATGTTATAGCTGCTTCATCTTCATGTTTTACTTTTACATATGTGAGGTAGCTATCCACAAATATATGAAGATCAGGATCATTTTTGAATTTATCAACAAGAAGTCTCTCTTTATCATTTGAGACTTTGGAAAAATTTTCATAAGCAACTTTTGCCGTTAATGTTTTAATTCTCTTATACATTAAATTTTTAGCATCTTTTTTGGCTATTTCTACGCTTTCAAGACCGCCTTGTTTATATGTAAATGTACACATCTCATCACTTCCCTCCTGATAGTACCAATAAGGGGCATCATCTATATCGTACTCTACGGTTGTATATAAGCTCTGTTCAAATAAAAATGAAGCCAAAGTCTTCAATAAGGCTAATGTTATAACTGATAACATGCGATACTCCTAACTTTTTTTAAAAAAGATAAAATCATTGGATTTGTAAACTTTTTTATATGAGTTGACTCTTTTGCTTACACGTTTTAGATAGTTTTTCGCCTCATCATATTTTAGATTATCTATTAGATGATTGTAAACCATTTTTGATGTCATGGCATTGATTTTTTTAGACGCTTTTTTTACACTGTTACTATCTACAAAGGCACGTGCAACATTACCTGCACCGGTATTATATCCTGCGATAGTACAGTATAGTCTGCTTGTCGGGTCATCAATAGGTTTTAGATAACGATAGTATAAGATATGAAGATAAGCACTTCCCATCTCTATATTGTTTGCACTGTTATATAGATATTGAGCCGTAGGCATCTTTTTTACTTTATGCAGAAATACGTAGCTGTCTATCCCTGCCGTACGCGGAACTATCTGCATAAGACCATATGCCGGGATATATGATTTGGCAAATGGATTAAAAGAGCTTTCTGTGTGCATAATAGCAAAAACCAAAGAGACAGGCAGATTAAATCGTTTCGCATTTTTTCTAACTGTATTCTCATAAGCCTTTGAGCGTTTTATCATTGTGTCTGAGGGTAGTTGAACGTTTATAGAATAGACTTTGGCGTTATGAATTTTTGATTTTTTAACCTTTATCTTTTTATGAACTATCTTTTTATTGACATATCTGATTATTTTCTCTTTTGTAGGTGGTTTTTTGAAGATTATAGGTGCTAAAATAAGCTCTTTTTTAATTGGTTTATCTACAAGTAGTTTTCTGTTTCTTTTCTCTATTTTGGCTATCTTTTTATACAGTTCATCACTCTTTAAAGCACTCTTTGTATCATCTATAGAGACTACCGCCAAAGCTTTTTTTAGTTTAACTTCTGCCTCTCTCGGCGAAGATGCTATAGTCTCCAAAACAACAACGTTTTTATCAAACTCCACCGTTGTTCGGGTTGTCTTGTCTTTTGTGTATTTAACCCAATTTTTTTGTGTTGAAAGTTTTGGTTTTTTCCAATAAAAGTTAAGCTCTTTTTTATAATCCGCATACGCTCTGTTTATCTCTTTGACGTAAGCACTGAACTCTTCATTTAAATCTTTTTTATACTTTTGAAACGCCTTTTGTTGAGCCTGTGAATTATCGGCATTTGCTTTTTTAAACTCTTCAAAACTTTCAGCATTTAAAGTGATTGAGAGTAGAAGTACAAGAGAGATTAAAATATCTGTTTTCATAACAACTCCTTAGTTAAAGTATATTCCAATTATGATAATTTTTTTATAAAATATTCACAAACGACATCTTTTTGAGCCAATCGTCTAAAATCATCTAAAGATTTTGCTTTTTCAAAACGGCTGACTTTTGTACGATTTTGCTCTGTATCTTTTAGCAGTTCATAAAGCATAACCTTCTCCTCTTTTCCCTTTACCTGAACACGATCTAGTCTTCTAGTTAGAAAACTGTCACCTATTTTAGCTTTTGTAAATTCTGTTATTATTATATTTGTTTTAAATACCTTATTTAGACCTTCTACTCTTGAAGCAAGATTTACACCATCACCTATAACTGTGTAGTTAAAGCGTCTGTTTGAACCCATGTTTCCTACTACAACTTCGGCTGTATTTAGACCTATTCCTATATCTATTGAGGGAAGGTTCTCTTTTTTTAATTCTACATTTAAAAGAGATAACTTATCCATCATCTCTAAAGCAGACTCACAAGCGACACCGGCATGATTTTCAACATCTAACGGAGCGTTGTAAAAAGCCATAAGAGCATCACCTATATATTTGTCTATCATCCCGTTATGTGCAGTGACTATATCACTCATGGGGGTAAAATACCGATTTAGCAATTGAGTCAAATCTTCCGGTTTCATCTTCTCTGAAATAGTGGTAAAAGAGCGTATGTCACTAAAAAATATAGTCAACTCTTTCTTTTCACCACCAAGTTTTAGACGTTCCGGCTCTTGCATAAGTTTTTTTAATAAGACAGGGGATAGGTATGAAGAGAAAGCGTTACCTATAAAGCGTGATTTCTGCTCTTGTGCCTGATACAAGATACTTTCACTGCTTATAGCTGTCAATGTAAGTGCTATAAGAGGATAAAAAGCATCAACATAGAGGTTAAGATATAGATATGCTATCTTGGTAAATAGGAAAAAAAGTATATAAGAGAGTCCATATATAGATGCACGTCTGTATATAGAATCTATCTTTAAGCAGATAAGAGGCAATAATAAAAACAGTATAAGAGTTACAATATCTAATATGGTGTTTACATGTAAGAGTTCATCATTTAATACATTGGAGATAAAAGTGTAGTGGATGAGAGGACCTGCCATCAATCCCATAGGTGTTATCTTGACATCGCCGACACCAACTTCCGTAATTCCTAAAATGACAATCTTATCTTTTAAAAAACCGAGTTTATTGTTGTATAAATCTAAAAATGAGTAGTTCTGATAACTTGATAAAGGGTAATAATTTAATTGTGCAAAACCTTTATCATCACTTCTGATAATATGTTTTGCTAGTTTGTAAGAGTTATCGCTTACATGTAAGAGATCACTCTTTAGCTTAACTCTCAAGGCCTGAATACCCAAAGATGGGTATAATTCACCATTGAAACTAAATGCCAACGGATATTTTCTTAGATACTGGTCACTTTCGCGTAAGGTTGAAAATGTGGCAGATAGACTACAAGCTGATAAAATATTTTCACTGTTAACTTCTGCTTCACTACCTTGAATAAAAGCTCTTTTATCTCCAATCTCAGAAAGTAACCTCTCTAATGAAGAGTCACTCAATATATCTGCCTGTTCTTCACTAATGGCTTTAGAAGCCTTATCTCTTAAAAAAAACCCACATATTGTGTTATCACGGTTTTGCAAACTCTTTATAAGAAGATTGTCATTATCTGTCTCTTCTGAAAAAACCATATCAAATAGTAAAATGTTTGAATTATTTAGATTGTTTATAGCTTTTGCGAGTATATCTCTATTCCAAGGCCACCTTCCAAATCTGTTTACGCTCTTCTCATCAACGCTGATAAAAACAATCTCTTTTGAGGGCATCTTATCTTGAAGCAGAAAGTTTAAATCGTTAAAACGTAGAGAAAAACTGTGTAACGGCTCTACCTTTTTTATATAAAGCAGTGAAAATATCAGTATTACAGATAGATATATGCCTAGATATTTCACATTGATTTTCATATCTTACTCTTTTAGCATCTGTTCATATTTTTTGAAACGCTCTTTGGTGGTATCTGTAAACTCTTTCTCACTAACATGACTCTCACAATCACTTTTGCACTGTGTCGAATCTTTGAAGTTCAATACCCTTAGAGATTCAAGGTGTACGCTTTTGACATATGTAATATCTTCACCAAGATTATCTTTAAGATATGCTTCGTATCCTTTGGCTTGTTGAAGTTTATATGCTTCAAATTCACTCATAACTTTAGCTACATGTAACTCAAAATTTGCACGTAAAGATTCTATGGCTAAAAGACCTTCGTTAAGTGCAATTTGTCTGTTTTTAGTAGAATTAACGATAAATTCTGTTCCTTTGATACCGATTATGGAAAAAGGAGTCTCTACTTTTAGACCATTTGAAGCGTGTCTCTTTTTAATTTTATAATATACTTCACCGCTACTCTGCTTTAGACTATTTTCACTTAATAGTGTAAGTTCAGAACTCTCATTTAAAATAATATTTGAGTTGTCATCCAAGGTGAGAAAAGCTTTGGAATTTTTGTAACTTATAAGCTTATCACCACTTTTTATACGCTCACCACTTTTTGCTCTATGCTTTTTTATACTATTTTTAGAAAGCACCTTCACTCTTCCTTCAATTTTTGTTAGAGTTGCAGAAAACATAAGAGAGACAACACCAAGCAAAATAAAAATAATTTTCATAATTCACTCCTGTTACCATTTTATCTAAATTTTTCATTGAGCTTAGTAAAATTATTTTTTTGATATAATCTACATT
>WFND01000102.1 GCA_015484575.1 Helicobacteraceae bacterium | reverse complement strand
TACCTAAATATAATTTAGTAAAAGGTGCATATCATGAAAACTTTTTTGGATATTGTCGAGGCAATCAAGGATATTGTATCTGAAGATTTTCCCAATAAAAAAATCTTTGATAAAGATATAGCTGATCTTTTAGATATCAGTCATATGAATTTTGCAACTATGAAGCGTAGAAACAGAGTTCCTCTTGTTGCATTATTGGATTTTTGTGCAAAACGTTCTATCTCAATAAATTGGCTCTTATATGGTCAATCACCGGAGAGTCTGATAGATTCTACAAACCGTTTTTATACAGTAAGATATTTTTCTCAGGTAAATGCTTCTGCCGGTGGCGGAGCAGGTAATGACAATGAAGAGTCGCAACCGCTTATATTAGAATCAAATTTTGTTCAATCATTAGGAGGAGAGTCTGAGCTTAAAAACATAGAGGCTATCAATGTTACCGGAGACTCTATGGAACCTCTATTTAATTATGGTGATATTGTATTTGTAAATAGAACTAAATGTGACATAAATCGTGGAGGTGTTTTTACTATAAATACAGAACATGGACTCTTTATTAAACGTATTCAAAAGCGAATAGATGGTAAAATTGACATCATCTCAGACAATAAAGATTACCAAACGATGTCTGTTTATCCTAATGAGATAGAGATTGTAGGCAGAGTTGTAGGACGTTTTGGAGGAGTATATTAGGAGTGTTTATGCGTTATGTGTTTATCTTGTCTATAATACTATTTTTTAGTGCATGTACAAAAAAAGAGCTTGGTACCTCAAATCCACCAAGCGATTTAAGCAGTTACCCTCAATCTTTTGAAGCTTATAGTGCTAACTACAAAGAGTCAAATATCTCACGCACTAAAGAGTTTGAAAAAAGTTATTTTAAATCTTGGCACTACAAAAAAGCTCCATATTCACTACAAGATATTTTATGGCCATATCGTAGTTATACGAAGGGCGAAATGTACGGTGCAACACTTAAAGTAGTTGATAAAAAATGGTTTGACGCCATCAAAAAAGAGTCAAATTTTAAACAATTTGACACCTTACATCAGTATGGAGTTACACTCTCATTTGCACATTTAAGAAATTTTCCTACAGACAAACCCCTCTTTAGAGATCCAGATATTGCGGGAGAGGGATTTCCATTTGATTACAATCAAGATAGTGGTGTACATGCAAATGAGCCTATATATTTATCGCACTACTCCCTTAAAGGTGACTGGATTTATGTCTTTAGCTCATACGCTTCCGGATGGTTACATGTAAGAGATATTGATATTATAAATAATAAACATAAAAATCTATGGGAACATTCAAAACATATATATATAACATCAGACAGAGTCCCGTTATACAGTATAGACGATGGGAAATATCTTCAAGATGCAAGAGTTGGTATGCTTTTACCTCTTATATATGAAGATAGTAGTGATTATTATGTATTGATAGCAAAAGATTTTTCACAGACATCAATTTCAAAGAAGAGTGCTTCTTTGGATACTATACATTTAAACAGAGAGAACCTCAATAAAATTGGTGATGCCATGATAGGTCAAGATTATGGCTGGGGAGGTATCTATGAAGAGAGAGACTGCTCATCTATGTTGCGTGATTTTTTCACCCCTTTTGGTATCTGGCTTCCTAGAAATTCATCACAACAGGCTAAAATAGGAGAAGTTTTTTCGCTCAAAGAGATGGATAGCAGTGCAAAAAAGGCACTTATTAAAAAAAGAGCCATACCTTTTGAGACACTGCTTCATAAAAAAGGTCATATAATGCTCTATCTTGGAACATACAATAATAAAATAATTATCTTTCATGACACATGGGGAATAAGGACTCTAAATTTTGGCTCTTACGGAAGACATATTGTAGCAAAGAGTGTTATTAGCACTCTGTATCTAGGAAAAGAGCTGTATGACTATGATTACAGCTCTAATCTGATTGATAAATTAGATAGTTTTAATATTATTACAAAACAACCTTAGTGCAGGTCAGCATTGAGTTTAATCTCTCTAGTTGAACGACTTGCCGTTATCTCTCCTGTTGTAGAGTTTTGACGAAAATGAAGACCGTGAAGACCTGCTAAATCTTTACCTTTAAATACCTCTCCATCAATAGTTACATCTGTATTTGCTTCTTGTATCTTTTTTAACTGTTCTGGATAGATACCTATCTTTGTTCCCTCTAATATAGCAATACCTGCATCGATAATACAGCCGTCTCCCAAAGGAATACCGCAGACGCTATTTGCACCTAAAAGTGAATTTTTACCTATTGAGATAGGGTTTCCGTCTGTACCGCTTAAGACACCTAGGATAGAAGCACCGCCACCAACATCAGAACCATCACCTACAATAGCCGAAGAGGAGATGCGACCCTCAACCATACTGACACCGGTAGTTCCGGCATTAAAGTTAATATAACTAGCTCCCGGCATAACTGTAGTTCCTGCATGAAGTTGTGCACCAAAACGTACTTTTGAAGTCTCTAAGATACGGGTGTTATCTGCTGGAATGATATGCTGTAAGAAGCGAGGAAATTTATCTACGAAATCTATATGTGGATACTCATTTGCAAACTTAAGTTCAATCTCAAACTCTCTTAACCAATCTAACTCAATAGGAGTTCCTGCAGACCATGCAACATTTGGCAATGCCCCAAAAGCACCATTTAGGTTAATACTGCGTAGTTCTACTTTTGCAAGTGAGAGAGCGTAAAGTTTAAGATATGTCGCTTCTACGCTTACACAAGCAGCATCTTCAAAAAGAAAAACTACTTTAAATTCACCCTCACGCATACCATTTTCTCTTATTTGATTATATAGTGCGGATATAACTTGAATATTTTTATGAGCATCGCCATAAGCTTCATCTGAATAAGGAGTAAAAGCATTTAAACAATTTTGTAAAAAGTTTAAATTAATATCACAAACTACTTCACTCTTATCCATATCAATTTGCACACCTTGCTCTTTTAAAGCTTTTATAAAGATGGCAGCACTACCAAAATTTTCATTCCAGTTTATTATGGGGTAGGTGGCTTGTAAAACTTTGTCACTGTTTAATTGACCAAAATCAACACGGCATATACCAAAAGCTATAGGATCTCTGTATCCATCTTCTGATTTAATGCTTTCGATTAGATTTTTAAACTCATCCGTTGTCTGAACTGTTTGCATATATATTCCTCTTGTAAAATAATGACGCAATTTTAACATATCATAGACTTAAACTTACAAGTAAAGTTACTTAACTAGAATAAGGACACCTCTAAAAACCCTAGTAAGCCTCAGAGGGAAAAAGAAGTATAAGATTTGACTTTTCTTTCTTTGAGTCATAGCCTAAGCTATGGCGATAAGAAAAAAAGGCGAAGATTATGCTTCTTTTTCCCTCCCGTAGGGCGATAGAGAGAAACACATACTCTGCGTTAGTTATTGACGCAATAGCTACGGCTATTACTTACAATAACTGCCTTGATTATGAATTTCTCTCTATCGCTGAGGCTTACTAGGGTTTTTAGAGGTACCCATTAAGGATAACTTATGTTCGGGTCACTTTTTTCATCAAAAAATCAAAAACTTGTTAAGATATGGGTAAAAGAACATAAAAAGATAGTTGCTCTGGCTCATAAAATTATTGATAACTACTCTAAGCATAAAATAGATGCTACAAAAAAAGAGCTTCGGGCTCTTAATGATATTGCTATTAATCATCTGATGATTGAAGATTTGGAATTTTTTCAGCTATTAAAAGAACATGATAAACTAAATCATGAAACGGAAGCTTTGATAAAAGAGTTTACGGGAACTTTTAAAGAGACAAAAAATGTTCTTATCAAATTTTTAGCCAAATACTCACAAGATGATGCCGTTTTGGATGAAGAATTTATTGAAACTTTTAACGCAATAGTCGGTGTTTTAGCAGAGAGAATTGAGTTTGAAGAGAAAAATTTATACGCAGTATTGAGTAAGCAGTAGTTCTATTTTAATAGGGTGCAAAATCGCACTCTATTATATGATTGAAGTTACCAATTTAGTGATAACAAAACCGCCTATTACAAGCCACAAGAACATACCTCCGGCTGTATATATCGGAGCTAATCCCAAGCCTTTAAATTTTGCGAAACGTGTTCCCATACCTAGAGCCGTCATAGCCATAGTTAGTAAAAATGTATCTATTACATTAATCTGATTTACTATATCTTGTGGTACAAAATGGAGTGAATTAAAACCTGCCATACCTACAAAATATACGGCAAACCAAGGTATAACCAAAGGAACTTTACTTCCTGCTGCACCCTCTTTTTTTGCTTTGTAAGATAGATATAGTCCCAAAACAATCAGCATAGGTGCAATCATAATAACCCTAGTCATCTTAACAATAACGGCAGTATTTGCCATATCTTCAGGACTTCCGGGAATAGAAGCAGGAACAGCAACAACTTGTGCTACTTCATGAATTGTACCACCTATGTAGATACCAAACTGCTCTGTACTCATATGTAAAAAACCTGTTGCATGTTCTATGATAGCTGCGTATAAGACAGGATATAAAAACATAGAGATAGTTCCAAACAGAACAACCATAGATACGGCAACAGCTGCTTTATGCTCTTCTGCTTTTAAAACAGGTTCGGTTGCCAAAACCGCTGCTGCTCCACAGACAGAAGCACCAGAAGCAGTAAGCATAGAGGTGTCTCTATCCATCTTAAATATTTTAGTTCCTAACCATGTTCCTATGAAAAAAGTTGATGAGAGCATAAGCAGTGAGACCAAAAAGCCTTCCAAGCCAACATCGGCAATCTGCTGAAAAGTGATACGAAAACCGTAAAATACGATAGCAAAACGTAAAATCTTTTTACCAGAAAAGACTATACCGCTCTCCCAAGAACTTGGAAAATGGTTATGAAGTGTATTTGCATAGAAGATACCGATAACGATACCGACAACAAGAGGTGAGATACTTAGTGCTTTTATAGGAGCAAAACCTGCTATCCATGTAGCAGATGCCGCAACAAGTGCTACAAATATAATTCCACTAAAAGTACCTGTACGTTTTTCTTTTGAAAATGCCATAAAAATCCTTTTAAAAATGGCATTATATCACTTTTTTATCTCACTATTATCTCTAAATTGGAATTTATAAAGCCATCATCGCTATTTTTACCTATAATATTCTCTGATATTACCACTCTTTTAGACGAAATTTTATGAACTACATTAAGATAGTTTTTGATTGCATTTGCACGTCTGTCTGCTAACTTATCAAGCTCATCTTGAGTTATCGTCTGCTTTATGATAAGGGCGTTTAAGAGCCTGTTTTTATACTCTTGTTTGTACCCTTCTTTATCTTTTGCATACTCTTTTTTAAGCTCTTTTTGCAGTTTGACTCTTGAGTTTTTTGTGTATAGTTCATCATATATCTTCTCTGCAAACTTTGTATCTAAAATAACTTTTGTATCTTTTTGCTTAGAACGTTTGGCAACTAACTCTTTTAACTTTTTAATTTTAAGAGCATAACTGTCCTCTTTTGGTGCTTGTGAGGCAGATATTTTAAGAGAGAGCTTTGGACGTTTTAAGAGTGCTTTTGCCAAAGCGTCAAGCTTTTCACGTTCAGGAGGCAGTAAAACGGACTCTCCTGCTTCAAAAGCTATATATTTTAACTTATCTCCCTCAATGCCTAGCATAGAGCCTAAAAAGCTAAATGGAGAGCTTACTATCTTGACAATCAGATTGCCTAGTGTCTTCATAACTAACGCACCGTATTTAAAATCCGGTGCATTCATATCACCCTCAACAGGCATATCTATATCTATAATTTCATCACTGTCTTCAAGAAGTGCAACTGCCAAAGATAGAGGCAGACTAGACTCGCCTTTAAACTCATCTCCTAGCTTTATCTTTTTTATAATAATGGAATTTTTACCCAAAATCTGTGATTTCACTATCTTATATTTTAGGCTTAAAAATAGTTTTCCATCATCTATCTTTCTGCCGGCAAAATTTGCCGAGTATGGACTCATGTTTTTTAGTGCAAGATTTCTAAAATTGACATCCAAGTCTGTGAACTCTTTTGGATTTGCACTATTTAATGAACCGTCAACTTTCATAGAGCCGTACTTATCTATCACACCTTTGATATTTACATAGCTTGTCAGCTCTTTTTCAGTTGAAATTCCATAAACACTACCCTCAACATCATGAACATGAGTCTTAAATTTCAAAGGCAGAGAGTCATCAGCAAAATCTGTAGTACCGTTTTTAAAATCCAGTTTTACTATATTTACCGGAAACGGTTTTTTCTGTGTCTGATTTGTCTCATTGGTATCATCTGTCTGCGAAGTATCACCTTTTTTTGTAAGTTGTGAAAGATTTAATGTTTTATTTGAATCTATGTGAATATTTGAGTAGAGTCCGGATATATTTAGAGATTCGATACTTAATCTATCGGGTTTCATATCAAAATAAAACGGATTGGCTCTCACTTCGTCAAAAGATATAACTCTTTTTGATTTTATACTCTCATCTGCTAAAAAATTTAAAATAGCCACATCTCCTCTCACCTTTAAATCAGGATGAGAATCAGATGGTTGAAAGTCGGCATCTGCTTTAAGGTTAATATATCCATCTTCTATTTTTAGATTAAGATTTTGTGCAATATATGGATTTGCATCTTTTAATTGCAGGGACATAAGATTGATTGCTGATGTTACATGCAGAGGTTCAAGAGTCACTTTACCAACAACAAAAGCTCTAGCTTTATCGTTTATACGCATATTTGAATTGTATGTAAATGTGTGGCTCATATCGCTTGTTATATCTCTTACATGTAAGTTAAGTTCATGCAGCTTCATATGAGCACTTTTATCAAGCGAATAGTCATCAAAAAATACTCCTGCACGTTTAATGTTGAAGTTGTCTATTTTTGCACTGTATTTGGATTTTTTTGTCGCCTTTTTATCTGTTTTTGATGTTGATTGATTGCTCTCGTAGGGCTCTATCAGCTTATTAAAGTTTATTACTGCATCTGTACCTTTTTTTGCATAGACTCTAGGTCTCTTTAGAGTTATAGAGCTTACATGTAAACTCTGTTTTAAAGCGTCTGCATCTATATCTTTTATAGAAAAACTGCTAAATCTAAGCAATGTTTTAGGAGTGCTTTTTTGAGATATTTTTACGCTGTTGAGATGAAAGTTTGCATCTTTAACTTTTAAAGATATATCTTTCTTGTCTTGTCTTATAGAAAAAGGCAGAGAGAAATTTACTTTTGCACTAGCTAGTTTTATATCAAATTTTTTAAAACTCTTTGCAGTTGCATCATCTATATAATCATTAAACCATGTTAAATCAACCCCTTTACATGTAAACGAGCCGTTAGTATCAAGATATGAGTGTGCTAAAACTCCGTCACTTCCACACAGCATGGTGTTGTTAAAACGTAATGCCATCTCATAATTTAGGTAGTGACCTCCAAGTGAGTGTAAATTTTCGGCACTTAGATTAAAATCATTTAAAACTAGGTGCTGAGACGGTTTTATCGCTTCATCATAAAAGTTGACCTTAAATCTATTTAGCTTAAATGTATCTAGCGTAATATCCCAAGCCGATGAAGAGGTTGAAGGCTCTTTTGAAGAGTTCTGTTTCGGTATATTTAGGTAGTGTTGCCAACTTATAGAGCCGTCTTTATATCTCTTTACATGTAAGTCTATATTTTCCATATCTAAAGTATCAAAATGACCACGTTGTTGCAGAGGAAACATCGTTCCATCATTAAGCTCAATCTTACTTACATGTAAGATGTCGTGAAACTCATTTTTTGGTTTTACTCTTAATCGTTGAAGTTTCAATGCTATGTTTTCAAGGCGTGTGGAGTTGATGTCATCTCCATCAAAAAAGAAGTCACTGTGAATGGTGAGTTTTCCATCTGCTATCTCGATATTTAAAATATCTCTTAAATAGCTCCAGCCTGTATATATCTTGCCGGATTCAAAATCCAAACTCCCCTCTGCACGAACAGGCTCAAGCGAAACCAATTTTGTTTTAAAATCTATAAATCCGCCATCATTTACATGTGTGAAAAATCTTACGGCACCGTCACTATGGTGCATATCTTTAGTCTGTATATCAAAAATACGAAAACCCAACTTGTCAAAGGCGACTGAAAAAGCCGGTTTTTTACTCATATCGGCATAAACTACACTTGCATCTTTTATATGAAAATCTTCCATAACTATATTTGGCAAGGTGCTGTTTGAACTCTCTTTTTGAGAGCTTTTAGTGCTGTTGGTATCTGATTTTAATAGCCATGCAAAATTAAATGTGCTGTCATTTTTCTTTATGATAAATAGTTCCGGTTCAACCAAGCCTATCTCTTTAAAACGAATTGCACCTGTAAAAATATCATACAGCTCATAATTTAGCACAAACTCTTTTAGACGTAGCAGAGGCTCATTTTTAGGTGAAGCAAGGTCTATATTATGAAGTTTGAGTTCAAATCCAAAAGGATCAAAACTAGCCGATTTAATACTTAGTTTCGCACCAGTTTGCTCATTAACAAGCTTTGGAACTTCTGCTGTTATAATATAAGGTAAAATAAAAAACCCGAAAATCAGATATATAAATATAACTGATACTACTAACCATTTTAACACTTTTTTCATAGCCTAATCCAAAATAATCTTTTTGCCATTTTATCAGATAAACACTATATTTACATTTTTTTTTGTTAAAAATATACTTAAGTAGCAGAGCATAAATAATCTCATAGTTCAATGAGAAAACAGGCTATAAGATACAAGGCAAAATCTTGCAGGTGTACTTATTGTACATCAAAAGATTTTAACGAAGTAGATTATAGCCTGTTTTCTCACCCTACGGGCATAGTGTAAAAGGCTTATCTTCTGCGTTGAAGCTTAGTCGATGATGCTTTGGCATCACCTCAAAGCTTTGAGGTGAAT
>WFND01000101.1 GCA_015484575.1 Helicobacteraceae bacterium | reverse complement strand
TGAAGAGTTCTCTAAAAGATTATGAAAAAACTTCTTTACCTTTTGATACTTTGTTGCACCTTGTAAATAGTATGAGCCTTCAACAAGAATGCGTGATATACTACCCATACATTAAGCCAATTTACTCTTAATAACTTCATTAACAGCTTGAGGATTTGCACTGCCTTTTGAAGCTTTCATAACCTGCCCTACAAAAAAACCGAGCAGTTTCTCTTTTCCGGCTCTATACTGTTGTACTTTGTCTGGATTTGCATCTAATATCTCATCTACCATCTTCTCTATAGCACCGGTATCGCTAACCTGCTTTAATCCAAGTTTATCAATAACACTATCCACATCACTATCATTTTGCATCAGATAATCCAAAACATCTTTAGCAGCCTTACCGCTGATGGTTTTATCATCTATCCGTTTTACCAAAGTACCCAAAGTAGCTGCATCTACGGGAGAGGTCTCTAAGGTAAGAGAGTTTTTAAGACGACCTTGAAGCTCAACACTCAGCCAAGTTACTGAATTTTTGGCACTTGCTCCCTCATCTATCATCTTCTCAAAATATTTTGCCATCTCTAAGTTAGCTGTAATAACAGAGGCGTTGTATGCACTCATACCATACTCACTGATAAAACGTTCACGCTTAGCATCTGGAAGTTCTGGAATATCAGAAGCACTATCAAACATCTCATCATCAATAACCGCTTTTAAGAGATCGGGCTCTGGAAAATATCTATAATCAGCTGCCTCCTCTTTCCCACGCATAGAACGTGTCTCCTGCTTTAACTGATCAAACAGACGTGTCTCTTGAAATATCTCCTGCTCATAAACACCATCTTCCCACGCATCTATCTGACGCTCTACCTCTACTTCAATAGCTTGTTGAATAAATCTAAAACTGTTGATATTTTTTATCTCTACACGAGTATATAGCTTCTCATCACCTTTTGGACGGATAGAAACATTTACATCAACTCTGAAAGAACCCTCTTGCATATTTGCATCTGAAATATCGAGATAACGAACAATAGAGTGCAATTTTTTAAGATAGCGGACAACCTCATCTTCATTTCTCATATCAGGCTCTGATACTATCTCCAAAAGAGGCGTGCCTGCACGATTTAAGTCCACTTTAGAGATGTCGCCCTCATGTATATTTTTACCGGCATCTGCTTCTATATGGGCACGATTTATACGGATTGTCTTTTGTGTACCATCATCAAAATCTATCTCTAATTTTCCATGTTCTACAACGGGAGTATAGAGTTGAGTAATCTGATAAGCACTTGGACTGTCTGGATAGAAGTAACTCTTTCTATCAAAAAATGAAGTACGATTAATTGTAGCATCTATTGCTGTACCAAACATAGTAGCTTTATGTAAAACTTCACGATTTAATACAGGCAATGCACCCGGAAGTGCTAGACATGTTGGGCAAGTGTTACTGTTTTGCGTATGATTAAAACTGGTTGGACATGAACAAAAGAGTTTTGTTTTTGTATTTAACTGAACGTGAACTTCTAAACCGATAACGACTTCAAACATAATTTTCCTATTTTATAAAATATCTTATAGATGCAAAAGCGTAAGCCTTGGTGCTTTTTATCTTAGCAACATCCTCATCACTTACTATACCGCCTAAAGCAATAATTTTGACACTTATTTTATCCACTTTTTCTTTTAAATCCTCTAAACCCTTGGGAATTCCCTTATTTGGAGTATGAAAAACAGGACTATATGTCACTGCATCAACTCCCAAATTCACAGCTATATTAATCTCCTCTTCATTATGTGTACTTGCTACACAAAAGAGTCCATACTTTTTAGCTTGTGTGATTAAGTCAAATTGTGAAGAGCTTACATGTAAACCAAAAGCACCGAGTTTATAAGCCAAATCAGCATCATTGTGAAGGAGAGTTTTAGAGAAGTTATGTGCCTTACATGTAAGTATAAACTCCTCTGCCATAACCTCATATATACGACTCTCTTTATCTCTAAAACAGAGAAAATCCACCTTTTTCGTTTGAAATAGATTATGGAGCGAATCTCTCAATATCTCTGTAGTATCTCCATAATATTTTGGATCTGTTATAGCATAAGATTTCATCTATCCATAATCTTTAATCTCTTTGGCAGTCTGTTTTAAAACATGTACAAATATTATCAATTTATTGTCTGCATCAATACTCTCTTTTGCTTTAAATGTCATCTCTAGCTCTCTTATGGCTTCAAATGATTTCATAAGACCTAGATTTGCCGAAACTCCTTTTATATCATGAGAGAGTTTCTGTCCTAGCTCATACTCTTCATTTTCTATCATTAATCTCAATTTTTCCGGTGCATCTTTATACATCTGTACAAACTCTTGCAAAAGCTCTTTATATAGCTCCTTATCACCACCTGCCAATTCAAGCCCTTTTTCAGGCTCTATCATTGAACCTTCTTGTGGCTTTACAGGTTCAACTTTTTCAGCTTCATTAACTCTGTTTTGAGTTGTATCTATCGGCTCATCTTCTTCTAAAAAAGGTACGTTCGTATCTTTTGAACGGGAGAGATACTTAACAATCGCACCATAAAATGCCGGTATATTAAACGGTTTACCCATATGCTCTTGCATACCAGAAGCTATACTCTTTTCTATATCACTTGGCTGTGTATTTGCTGTCAAAGCGACTATAGGTATCTCTTTAAACCTATCATCGTTGCGAATAGATTTTGCTGCATCATAGCCGTTCATTACAGGCATACTAATATCCATAAAAATCAATTTAACGTCTGAATTATTATATAATTTTTTTATAGCCTCTTCACCGTTGTTTGCAATCTCTAATATAATTCCGGTATCCTTGAGAAGGTTTTTTATCACACTTTGATTTATCTTATTGTCCTCTGCCAACAGTATTGTCATGCCTCTAAACTCTTTTAGAGTCTCTTTTACAGGGACTTTCTCTTTGCTTTTTGTATTTTCTATCTTATCACTGTATAGCTCGATTATAGTATCAAAAATATCTTGTTGCGAAAAAGGTTTATGAAGTTCAGCATCAACACCATTGACATCACTGTCTAACATACGAACTACATCATTTTCCAAAAGAACAATTTTTGCATTGGAAAACTCTTTGTATCGTTGCAAGGTATCTGAAAATGACTCTTTTAAAAGCTTAGAATCAAGACACAAAATATCATATTGATGTTCACGCAGTATCTCTATAGCCTCCTCTTCACTCTCAACTATATCTGCATGATAATGATAATAAGCAATCATACGTTGAAGTGAGCTTGCCGCACTTGTGTTGTTATCAACAACAAGAACTCTTTTATACATAATATCTTTATTTGGAAGTCTGTAGTTTCGTGAATCTTTATCTTGAGTAGCCTCTAATGTTACATGAAAAGTAAAACAGCTTCCTTTGCCGTATGTACTCTCTACCGTTATCTCACCATCCATAAGATTTACATACTCTTTGACAATTGCCAACCCTAGACCCATACCGTCATATTTACGTGAATTTGAGTTGTCAACTTGGACAAACGAGTCAAATAATTTTACTAATTCATCCTCTTTTATGCCTATGCCGGTATCTATAACTTTACACTCTAAAACCACCAAGGCATTATCTGACTCAAGGCGTTTTAAGCGTAATACAATCTCACCGGTATCGGTATATTTAACAGCATTATTTAAAAGATTGATAAATATATCACCCAATTTTTTCTCATCTCCGACAACTCTTGATGGCACATTTTTAGAAATATCAAATATAAATTCTATACCCTTAGAATTAGCCATACTTGTTATTTTTGAAGATATATCATCTAAAACATTATTGATATTGAACTCTAACACATCTAATTTTATACTGCCGTCATCAATTCTTGAAAAACTTAATATGTCATTTATAATACCTAGAAGAATGTCTGCTGAATTTTGAATACTTTTTAAGTGCTTTAACTGGTTAGTGTCTAGCTTAGTTTCCAATAAGATATGACTAAAGCCCAATATTGCATTCATAGGCGTACGAATCTCATGACTCATTTTTGCTAAAAACTCATCTTTTGTTTTTGAAATAGAGGCGTTCTCTTTTGACTCATCTATCAGCTCGTTAATTTCATTTTCCAGATAAGTGTTACGTCTGTATAGAAAAAATGTCAATGCCAAAAGTGTTAAAATTATAAAATATGGAAACATATTCAACATATCATATACTAAATTATTACTGCTGTCTGCATTTTGCTCTTTTTTTGGTTTATCTAAAATCTCACTCTTTTGACTCTGTTTAACTTTTTCATCTGCTTTTTTTACACTCTTTAGCACAATCTCTTTTTTAGGTTTCTCTTTGATTAAAACTTTTTTCGGAGGCTCTTTTTTCTCTATCTTTTTTACTATCGGTTTAGATACTTTTACATCTGACTTTGGTACAAAAAGTTTTTTACTTTTATAGCTAGAGAGATAAGGAGCTTTTTTAAAGGTATGTATAATATCTAAAACATCTTTTGCATCTTTTTTGCTTAAAAAAGGTCTTATTAGAACACTATGATACTTTTTTCCGTGTAAGATGGCAAAATCAAAACCATTTTTCTCTTTTAATTTCTGATAATTTTTATTTTTTTCAAGATTTTTTTTGTAATACAAAACCTCTTCATCTGCATTTTGCATCTGAGAAAAAGAGCCGACAATTATTCTATAGTATGTGTAATCTGCTTGAAGTGTGCTAAAAGCTAAAGAAATGAGCAAAAATAATTTAAACATCTGGTATCCTATTATATTTATGGATAATCATTATAATATTATTTTACGTAGATGTAAAGTTATTTTGAGTCTAATACCTCTTTAATCTCCTCTAAGAGTTTAGTCTGTTTACGTTTTTCATCAAAATTTTTACGATACATCAAGATAGCTTCTAAAACAGCGATAATAAAAAGAGCGATAAAAACAAAAAAGAAAGTAAAAACAGATGCACTAAGAACACCCAAAAAAGAGAACATGGTATAGGTAATAAAAGCACCTAAAATTAAAAATGCCCAGCTTACGCCGAGCAGAAAGCTGAGTATCATATCAAAAGTACGCAGCTGCATAAGTTCGTGCTTAATGCTCTTCACTTAATAAAACTGCACCGCCAAGATAGACATAAGTAAGCATCATAAATATAAATGCCTGTAAAAGTGCCATAAATGCAAGAAGTGCAAATGGGATTAACGGTAACAACCAAGGTGCTAACATCAAGATAACCATCAAAAACATATCATCGCCTTTAACATTACCGAAAAGACGGAAACTAAGAGAGATAATGCGAGAGATATGAGAGACTATCTCGATAGGAAACATCAACCAATACAACCACCAAACAGGTCCTAAAAAGTGCTTAAAGTAACTGATAACACCGTTACGGCGAATACCCTCATAGTTATAATATACAAATACAACAAGAGCAAGTGCCAAAGTAAAATCAAGAAATGAGCTAGGTGCTTCAAAACCCGGTATTACACCGATAATATTTGCAACCCCAACAAATAGCCCGATAGTAGCAACCAAAGGAAGATATTTACGTGCATCTTCTCTACCCATAACATCTTCACCCATAGCAAGTACACCACCAAGATATGCTTCCATAAAGTTTTGAGTACCTGTCGGTACAAGACGAAGATTTTTAGTAGCTGCTTTTGCCAAATACAGTACGATACCAGCCGTTAATAACATATGTGTCATAAATACAAAGCTATGACTTTCACTAACTAAACCAAAAAATGTAAACAGTTCACCCATCAAGTGTCCTTGTGCTGAAAATATTGCGTGAATTATATTATATATTTGGTTAAACTATTATTATAGTACAACCTGATTGATAATTTTTTTCGCACTTTGTATATCTGAAGCTATAGCTTTTTTTAAATCTTGAAGTGAATTAAACTTCTTATTTACTCTTATAAAATCTATAAAACTCACGCTAACCCTGCTCTTACATGTAAGCTCTGCATCTAAGATATGCGTCTCAACGGCAAATGTTCCGTCTGTTGTTTTACGATGTCCGATAAATGAGACCGAAGGGTAATAATGCTCCTCATCGTCAATACAGGTAAGTGTTGCATATACACCCTCTTTTGGAAGAAGAAAATCTTTTACATGTAAGTTTATTGTAGCAAAAAGCTCTTTTTTTCCCAAACCTTGACCTCTTATCACATCTGCATGGATTGTGTAGTTATGTCCTAAAAATGCGTTTGCACCTCTTATGTCCCCTAGCTGTATTTTTGCTCTTATTTTATGAGAGTGTACAGAATCATTTTGGTGTAAAACCTCATCTATAACAACAACCTCCCCATCAAAAATATCTCTTAAATCTTTATGTGAACTTTTACGATTTTTTCCCAAAATGAAAATCGTAGCCTATTACGATTTTGGATAATTTAGGAAATTCAGATTTTAACATCTGTATA
>WFND01000100.1 GCA_015484575.1 Helicobacteraceae bacterium | reverse complement strand
CTTCATCTATAACACTATCCGTATGAGAATTAAACAGTTTTAGACTATTTTTTAAATCAGAGAAAGAAGAGTCTATCTTCTGCTTTAAATTTTTATTATAACTATACGCAGAATCAAAAGCACTCTCTAAAGCAGATATACTACCACTCATCCCACCAAAATATTCTGTTAAAGCAAGTTTTTGGTTTGTACTGATATTTTTATCTGCCAGTATCATGCTTCCCAAACCTCTTGATTTTCCAATATATTCTGTTAAAAGAGGCAGTTTATTTACGACGGCATCCATAAGATAGAAAGTATCCAGATCGGGATCAAGTATCAGATTGGACATATCTCCGACTTTAACTATAAAAGCCAATTCGTCTTTTATTACATCACTATATTTTTGAAATACCGCTTTTGCATCTTTTGTGTCATAGCTACTCATTAGAGAGTTAAGTTTTAAAGAGAGTTGCTTATACATCTGCGGTATCTCTTTTAAATCTGCAGAGCTTAAGCTCTTTTTTGCTTTTTCTAAATCATTTTTTACAATGGATTGTTGAGAATTTATTTTTGAAAGTACAGATCTGTTTCCATTTTGATATACAGCCGTAAGTCCTCTTAGCTTTTGCGTATCAACCAATAATTGCTTTAAATCCGGCAAAAGTTTTGCACCGCTAATCTCAAGCTGGGAAAAAGCTATATTGGCATTATGCACTGAAATAACTCGATACATCATAAACGATGCAAAACTAATAACCAAAACAGCTATAAGCGTAAACTTAGCACCATACTTCATCTTATCCATAAGTTTTCTGACAAATACCATTATAAACCTTTCATGTTAATAAAATTGGTAGATTATAGCGGTCTTATTCATATAACAATATTAATTTGCCTTATTATTCTCTTTGGAGCTTCTCTAACTCCTCTTTTACCTTTTTGACATGATCTTTTACACGCACTTTTGTCCAGACTGCTCTAATTACACCCTGCGTATCTATGATATATGTTGAACGTACTATGCCCATATACTCTCTGCCGTAATTTTTCTTTAACTGCCAGACACCATACTCTTGCATCATCTGTGTACTTTCATCACTAAGAAGCGTAATATCAAGCTCTTTTTTAGTGATAAAGTTACGGTGTTTCTGAGTAGAATCCGCACTTACACCCAAGATAACAGCACTTAAATCTTCAAAATCAGGTAGAGCCTGCGTAAACTCACAAGCCTCTGTTGTACATCCGGGTGTATTATCTTTTGGGTAAAAATATAAAACTATCCATTTACCTTTTAAATCACGCAGACATATCTCAACATCATCTTGATTTGGCAGACAAAAGTCTGGTGCACTATTTCCAATTTCTAACATTTTAATCCTTCTTTTTTGCACTTATCATTGATGAAACTATACCTTTTTCATCTCTATTTTCAGCAATAAATACTCCTATTACATGTAAAGGAACAAAAAACAGTATCAAATTGTAAACTAATTCATGAAGCTCTTTTACTGAATGTGCCGTATCTTTAGCCAAACCCAAAAGCTCGTAAAAATGGATAATCATTCCACTAACAGCCATAAATGCTATAGCTGTATATATACCGATATAGCCCAATTTGACAGCTTTTTTATGTATTGATTCAGATTTGAGATTTTGATAATTTTGTTTTCCGCTATCTGTAAAAAAGAGCATTATTCGCCAAATAACTAAAAATGCAAGAGCATAACCTAGTAAAATATGCCACTCCCACATAGGTGTACGGATCGATTTTGCAACTACTTTTGCCTGTTGTGTCGTAATCTCTATATCCATATCAGAAAGTTTATTTATAATCAACTCACTATTACTACGCCAACTTAAAAATGTTTTTCTTAAAAAAACAGTACCCAAAAGTGCGGATACGACCAATGCGTGTAACCAATGCCAAATTATAAAATTCAAGCTCCATTTTTTCATATCGACTCTCCTAAAAACAACTTATACGAAAAGTATCATTTAAATCTAATGGTAACACAAGAGTTTTTAAACCCTGTGTATTTGCATCACTGCACATACTATCTCTTGCTCCATCTGTATTATTTACATATTTATCACCATATTCAGCATTAAAAACAGCTTTATTAGCATCTATAAATGGCTGCAAATAACTACACTCATTATATTGATGACACTGCTCATTTACTGAAAAATCGAAAAAAGGTTCTAATTTTGAAATCTGTAAAAGATCATTTTTCAGACCTATTGATAGTCCTCGTTTATGGGCTTCATAAGATAAAAATTGATTATATTTTAGCTGATCATCTGCAGTTAGATTAAAGCCTGTATCGTTGGTATATCCATCAACATTATCCGCTTCAACCCCTTTACAGCCCTTCTCTTTTGCTAAATCAAGACGTGCCGACATAATACTTTTTAGACGCTCATCAGCTATATTTAACCACTTCTCCCCAGCCCAGCCAGAGAGTTTCTTACCCTTTAACTCATCTGCGAAAGTATTGGCATCTTCTCTCCAATCTTCCCAACTACCGGCACTAAAATAACAGATAACATTTTTACCTTCTGAATTTAACTGTGCTATAGTCTCTTTGCTTGTATCAAACAGATCTATATCATAAACCTCTGCATTATAAGAGCTGTTTAACTCTCCTTGAAGTTGCCACTGCCAAGAGGTATTACTATCATACTTCTGCCAATTAATCCAAAAAAGTTCATTTTTCGTTATTTTATCTCTCCAAGGTCCATCACACACATCAGATTCATCTACAAATCTCCATGTGACTTTATCTATATCCGATAACCCTAGATAATCACGCACAGCCGGTGATAGATCTATTCCCGCACCATTATTTAAGCTGTTTTGAGGTTTGGCACTGCCAAACACATAATCAATATCGTTATAGTTAAAAGGTCCTGAATCTTCCCACTGGGCAAAAGCTACTCTATCACCTTTGCTTATCTTTATCCAACGATTTTTACAGTAAGAGCGGTTATCATCATATTTTGATATATCCCAAGGAATGATAGAGGCTAAGTTTGCTTTTCTTGAGCCGTTATCCTCAAAATCACCAAAAGGCAGAGCAAAATAAAATGTATTCTCTTTGGGTATAAAACCGGCTGGTTTATAGTTATTTCGAGACTCTGGAGTATCTATACCTCCAAAATTTTGCATCCACATACTGTCCCAAGAACTCTCAATATTAGTAATATATGTGTTCTCATCACTTGCAGATTCTCCCACCCAAAATATAGTTGATGTTATATCTGCATGTATCTTATAATCTTGAGATATCGTAGATGAATCACAACCAGTAGTTAAAAGATATGCCACAATGGGTACCATGAAACCCTGCATCAATCTACCTCCAATTCACTCTTTACATGTAAGCCTCTATCACTAAATATCTGTGCAGCGATACCGTTGCCAATTGCAATCTGCTCTTTTTTAATATTTAAGATAGGGGTACTCTTAAAACCACAACTAGGAGATTTTGATTTTAACACCGCCTCTTTTACATCATTATGCTCTTTTAAAAAGCTTAATATCTCAAACTTTAGATGTTTTGTAATATCACGATTACTACTGTCTGTTATTACATGTAAAGCATCATCTGCCATCTTTACAACAGATATTCTCTCTCTTGGAGTTCCTAAAACAGGCTCTTCAGGACAGAAAGGAATAATATCATAACTCTTATAATACTCACTTACATGTAAAGCCGGTTTTGATTTACCGTCATATCGACACGCTCTGCCTAAAAGACAAGCAGAGATGATAACTTTTTTACGCAATGACAATGCTCTTTATCTCCGTCATCTCTTCTATGGCAAAACGTGGACCTTCTCGCCCTACTCCGCTAAGCTTAACACCACCGTAAGGCTGAATATCAAAACGCAGTGTCGGCATATCGTTTATCACTACACCACCGGCATCAAGCTCATCTATAGCACGTTTTGTCAAGCTTAAATCATTTGTAAAAACTGAAAATTGCAGACCGTAAGGAGAGTTATTCATCTTTTTACAAGCCTCGTCAAAACCTTTCACTTTAACCAAACTAACAATAGGAGCAAAAACCTCTTCACATACTATTGCCATCTCATCATGTACGTCTGCCATCACGCATGGATAGAACATTCTACCCTTACATGTAGGCTCCAATAACGCTCTAGCCCCCTCTTTTATAGCACTATCAACCCAATTCATAGCACGTTTAGCCGCTTCATCATCTATAAGCGGACCCATAAAAGTCTCTTCATCATAAGGAGAACCCACTACAAGTTTTCTGCTCTCTTGTGCCATAAGTGTAGAAAACTCATCATATATATTCTCATCTACATATATACGCTGCAAGGATATACATACCTGACCGGAGTTGATAAAAGCTCCCAAGGAGCATCTCTTTGCGGCATGTACCAAATCAGCACTCTTATCTATAAACGTTGCCGCATTTCCGCCAAGTTCTAAGCTTATTTTTTTTATTCCTGCATTTTTTGTGATAATATTTCCAACAGCTACTGAACCGGTAAAACTTATAACACGAGGTATAACACTTGTTATAAGTGCATTTCCAACTTCTGCATCTCCATATACTACACTAAGAGCATCTTTTAAAGCGTATGGACTATCTATAAATATCTTTGCAAATTTATATGCACTTAGCGGTGCTTCGGGTGTAGGTTTTAAAACAACGGCATTTCCTGCAACAAGTGCCGGAGCCAATTTGTGTGCGATTAAGTTCAAAGGAAAATTAAAAGGTGTTATAGCCACCACTACACCTACGCTTTCACGCCTAAAAAAGGCGAGGCTCTTCTTGCCACTAGCCATTGCATCACTATTTATCGTCTCACCGTGCATTGTTCGCATCGTTTCAGCCGATAGTCTGATAGTCTCTATACATCTATCTACCTCTATTTTTGCAAATGTGATTGGTTTTCCGACCTCATCAGTTATACTCTTAGCCATGTCTTCACGTCTTTTCTCTAAAGTAGATGCTACATCAAGTAGCCAATCACATCTTTGAGATAGTGTTGAAGCTTTACATGTAAGCTTTGCTATATTGGCAATTTCAAGTGCTTTTAGAGCATCTTTTTCATTACAGACAGGAGCTCTACTGACAACATTACCACTATACGGGCTTATACGTTCACTCCATAAACCGTTTTCAACCTCTTTAGAGCCAAAAAATATCTTTGCGTCCATCAAAACTCCTTGAAATATTAAAATTATATACAAATTTAGCCAATATTTATGATAATATACTTTTAGAAACAATTATATATAAGGATTTGTAATGTTAAAATCTCTATTTTTTCGTATGCGAACTATACATTTTGTCGGTATGGGTCTGCTTGTGTTAAATGCTCTGTTCTTCACAGATAACATTATCGGTCAAATAGTTCAATACGTGGTAGCAGCTGTAATCTTACTGCACGATTATGATGAGAAGAAAAACGGGGTTGATTTAACAAAATCTATGATTAGACAGCTTACTAATCTTCAAGATGGCAAAAAAATTGTCTTAAACAGCTCTTTAAATGCTGAAATGAATGAAGCATCTGAAAAAATCAATCAATTTCAACAGATATTTATTGACGCTCGAAGAAGTACCGATTTGCAGACAAAACTTCAAGTACTTATTGCAGAGATAAACGAGCAGTATGCAAACGTTGTCAAGCACATAGAAGAAGAGTTGCAGATTTTAAGTGAGATTTCTACAGACAGCGAAGGTGTAAAAAACATATTGGCAAATGCAAACAGTGAAGCAAATATTGCCAAAGAAAATATAGAAAATGTATCAGATTCAATCACTGACGTAAATCATAACATCATAAAAATTGTTGATGATATTCAGGTTGCATCCTCTTCTCAAAATGAGTTGGCAGATGAGCTAAACAAGGTATCAGAAGATACGGCTCAAGTTAAAGAGGTTATATCTGTTATAACCGATATTGCTGATCAGACAAACCTTTTGGCTCTAAACGCGGCCATAGAAGCAGCTCGTGCCGGTGAACATGGTCGTGGTTTTGCTGTTGTAGCAGATGAAGTGAGAAAACTTGCAGAGAGAACTCAAAAATCTCTAGCTGAAATAAATGCTACCATAAATGTTGTTATACAGTCTATCCAAGAGACAAGTGAACAGATGAATCGCAACAGTACAGAGATAGAGCAACTAGCAGAGATTTCTCTAAGTGCTTCAGAGAAGTTGGCAAATACAGGAGAGCTGATGTATCAAGCAAAAGAGATGTCAGAAGAGTCTTTGTCAAGCAATGATAAAACCAACAAAAGTGCCGAAGAGATTATAAACAAGATTGTCAGCGTTAATGCACTATCACAAAAAAATAGTGATAGTGTAGTTGAGATACAAAAAAAGATGAAACAGCTACAAGAGATGCTCTAAACACTCCTGTTTGCGAACTGATTGAGCTTATCTTTTACATGTTGTTCTGCCATATCAAAGCTCCATTCAGGCTCCCATACAACCTCTGCACGACATGAAGCGGCGTCAGTATGTTTCATAACCGCCTCTTCCACCCACTGAACCATCATCTGATGAAGAGGACATGCACGAGTCGAGAGAGTCATTGTTACTAACACATTGTTGTCATCATCACTTACTGCATCATAAATAAGACCCATCTCTACAAGATTAAATCCAACTTCAGGGTCTATTACGTTACTAATTGCCTTAAAAGCATCTTCTTTTGATATCATAAAACTTCCTTTCCATATTGCATCATTCTATAAACTGACATTAGCAAAAACAGCACACCTACTACCAATACGGATACACCTGCATTAAAAAGCGTATCTACTCTAAAAAGCAGTGCCAAACCTACCATCATTACACCTATAGCAGTTACATACATCTGTATATAGGCCTCCCTTATAGGTACCATCTCATTTAACATTGGTACTTTCTCTTTTCCGACAAGAGGAGCATAACGCTCAAACCATACCAAAAACGGAATGATTTTATATAGATGAGAGGTGATTAAAAAACCTGCAAAACCTACTATCAAAAACCATCCTGCACTAACAACCCATGCCTCTGAAGCACCTAAAAGATATACTATACTCTCTATAAGAGCCAGAGCCAGAGCGAAAAAAGCAAAAAACAGTGACTTTACCCAGACATCATTCTCTTTTCTAGCTCTTGTTTTATATATTAGATATATCTGATAAAAATAGCTAAGCACTGATGCTATAACAGATAATATACCAAAATATTTGATAAAATTTATACCTATCAGTGAACCTGCCATAACAGAACTCACACCTACTATCATCAGACGATAAGCATACAACATAGGTCTGTCATTAAAGCCATGCGAGAGTCCAAACATCGGTAAGAGTATCATAGAAAGACCCATTATCGTAAGCAGTACATACCCACCAAAAACAGCAAAGACATGAGCTTCTAACCAATGATTTGGGTTTACATGTAAAACACCGCCAAAAGCGAGTGACATAATAAAACCGCTGAGGATTCCTAGCAGTAAAAAGATATTGCTAGATTTCATCGTACTGACCACGATAGAGCTGTGCTCACCCCGTCTTAGAGTTGCAAAAAGATCTGATGCAAAAATTACCATACTCGTCAATACGATAAGACCACCATATGGCAGTACAGAGGGAGCAAAAGCAAAACCAAAAACCATCGCCAAAGTACCTATACCAAGCATAGGCCAGATAATATAGAAAAAATCCACCTTTGCGTGACCCACTTCGATAACAACAGGAACCAACTGTGCCATAGCACCAAAAATCACCATCATCACGAAACCAAGCAGGTAAAGGTGTACCCAAGCAATTGTTGAAAATGAAGTAAAACTAGCATCAACATCTAGTGTAAAAAGTCCAAATGCACTAAGAACATAAAATATAGTTCCTAGTAGAAAAAATGGAGCTATAAGGCTAAACGGTGGTGCAAAATCTCTTGTTACATTCATCTATTTAGTGGCAGGTATTATCACTAAGATCAGCCTTTTCACTCTCTCCGTGGATATACGAAAAGACAACTTTTACTTTTCCATCTTCTATATTTTCAACCGTGTGATTATAATTTTCTTGAACTTTAGCAAATAGTCCACCCGGTGCTTTATGGTTTATCATAACCAGTATTTTATCATCACTGTCAATTAGTTTCAGACCAGCCATTGCATTAACCATCGGTTCTGGAGGTCCCGTCATCGAAGTATCAAACTGATAAACCGTTGTGTTATCTTTCATATATGTGTAAAAATCTACAGTAGAACCTGCAACTTCTATCTTCTGTGCATCTTGAGGTAAGTGCGACATTTTCATTCCTTTTTTTTAAAATTTCAAAGCGTAGGGCATAGTGTACTTTAAGAGTCATTTTATTTTCTTGACTATTATCAACAATGACGTATAAATTAAATATAAATTAAAATTTTAACGTCAATTATAACATACTGCGAATCTGTATCGCGTGCCAGAGTATAATAAAATTTAAAAAGAAGATCATCAACGAGCTGCCACGTGATATTATATTTTGTAATTTAGTACGTGTTTTGTTATGTGTTTTAAATGCTATTATCATATGAACAATCGTAATAGCAGTTAAAAATGCGACCATTATAACCTTGCGTATCATAGTCTGTGCCAAATCTGAATCCATAGCATTAACAAAAACAGTTGAGAAACCGTGATGTATATATAAAAGTGTACCTGTTGTTAAAAGTGAGACCAGCCAGACACTCTCAAAGTACCCGTACAGAGGACCTAAATGCTTATAGACATTGTTTTGTGCCTCTTTATCTCGAAGGAAAATTCCCAAAGCAAAAAGCAGAAGAGAACCGCCTATCCACGCAGTTGCCGATAAAATATGTATGTATAATATAATTTGCATAATGTAATTGTATGTAAATTATTATAAAATTTTATTGATTTAGAATAACTAATACAATATAAATAACTTCTTGGATAAAATACATAAAAATTTACATGTCGGAGTTTTAATGGACGCAGCTAAATATATCTGGATGAATGGTGAGTTTAAGGCGTGGGAAGATGCACAGACTCATGTTCTTTCACATACTCTACACTATGGAAACGGTGTTATAGAGGGAACAAAAGCTTATAAGACGGCTAAAGGTTATGCGATTTTTCGCCTTAATGACCATACAAAAAGACTAAAAGAGTCTGCTAAGATGACACTTATAGATATTCCTTACACTATCGGAGAGATGAATCAAGCTCAAATTGAATTAATAAGAAAAAATGAGTTTACAGGTGACAATGTCTATATCCGCCCTTTTGCTTTTTTAGGCTATGGCGTAATGGGAGTTTATCATAAACAAGCTCCGGTTGAGACAGTTATGGCAGCTTGGGAGTGGGGTGCATATCTTGGAGAAGAGGGGCTTAAAAAAGGTATCCGTCTCAAGATAGCTTCGATGAGCAGACCCGCAAATACTTCAAATATGGGTAAAGCAAAAGCAACAGCAAATTACCTAAACTCTCAAATGGCAAAATTTGAGGCTATAGAGTGTGGTTATGATGAGGCACTTTTACTTGATGATCAAGGCTACGTGGCAGAAGCTAGCGGTGCCTGTTTTTTCATAGTAAAAGATGGAGAACTTATTTCACCTCCAAACGACAACTCACTAGCCTCAATAACACAAAAAACTGTTATCGAGATGGCAGGAAAGATGGGTATAAAAGTTTCTCGTCGTCGTATATCTCGTGAAGAGGTTTATGTGGCAGATGAGGCATTTTTAACAGGAACTGCAGCGGAGATAACACCTATTCGTGATGTTGATGCTCGTATCATAGGTACCGGTTCTCGCGGAGAAATTACGGAAAAAATTCAGAGTGCATATTTTGATATAGTTTTTGGACGAAATCCAGAATATGAACACTATCTAACTTACATATAGGAGAAACAATGGCATCAGATATGAATGACTATTTCAATAAGAAAAAAAATGAGAACAGAACAACAGGCGGGGGAGGTCCAAAAATGCCTAAACCGCCTAAGATAGATTTTAGTATAGGCGGAGGAAAACAGACTCTTATTATCTCCATAGTTGCTATTGTATTTTTTCTAATAGTAGCAAAACCTTTTGAAATTATCGAAGAGGGACAACGTGGTATCTTATCTACAAACGGTAAATATGAGCAACAAGCTCTTATGCCCGGGCTTCACTTTATTATTCCTATTATTCAAAAGGTATATCTTGTCGATACAAAAGTGCGTATCATTAACTATGCAAGCAGCATTGAACGTTCTGGAATGGGAGACGGTATCACCATAAAACCGGCTATCGGTGTTTTGGATAAACGTGGACTTCCTGTATCTATAGAGCTAACCGTTCAATACAGAATGAACTCACAATTTGCCGCACAGACGGTATCTAACTGGGGATTTAGCTGGGAAGAGAAGATAATTAATCCGGTTGTACGTGATGTAGTTAGAAATGTTGTAGGACAGTACGAAGCAGAATCACTACCGACTGAACGTAACAACATAGCAAACTTAATAGAGACGGGAATTCGTAAAAGTGTCTCTGAACAGAAAAATTCACCTGCTGTTTTAGAGTCAGTTCAACTGCGTGAGATAGTTTTACCGCAAAAAGTAAAAGAGCAGATAGAGCGTGTTCAAGTTGCAAAACAGGAAGTTCAACGTGCTCAACAAGAGGTACAACGTGCAAAACAAGAGGCATTAAAACGTGCTGCTGAAGCACAAGGTAGAGCAGAAGCTGTGAAAATTGCAGCGGCAGGTAAAGCCCAAGCTGTTACTATTCAAGCAGATGCACAGGCTAAAGCAAATATCTTAATCAGTGATTCACTTACACCTAAACTCTTAGAGCTTAAACAGATTCAGATGCAAGGACAGTTTAATGAAGCTCTTCGTGTAAACAGAGATGCTAAGATATTTTTAACACCGGGTGGTTCAACTCCAAATATCTGGGTAGATACAAAAGATGCTCAAAAAAGAGTTTCTACACAATAACCACTACTTACATGTAACGCTAAAACTATCTGTTTTTAGCGTTACATCTTTTGCTTAATATATCAAGGATTACAAAAATGCAAGAAATTTTAAACCGTGTAGATTGGGAAAAATCAGAGCTTCTTCCAGTTATCGTACAAGATGAACAAAATGGTGAAATCTTAATGATGGCATATATGAACAAAGAGGCACTAACTCTCTCATTAGAGACTAGATTGGCACACTACTTTTCACGCTCAAAACAGCGTATCTGGAAAAAAGGGGAGAGTAGCAATCACCTTCAACACATAAAATCTTTTTTTATAGACTGTGATAACGACACTCTTCTTATCAAAGTAAAACAAGATGGAGTAGCTTGTCATACAGGCAGACGCTCATGCTTTTTTACAGAGCTAGAGAGTGCAGAAGCTTTTGGTAAAGTTGAAGTTAATCCAACTCAGATGTACGGCGTTATAGATGAACTCTATCACACTATATTAAAGCGAAAAAGTGCCAACCCTCAGACATCATGGACAGCAAAGCTTCTATCTAAAGGTGAAAATACAATCTTAAAAAAAGTTGTAGAGGAGGCTGGTGAGTTCTCTTTTGCCGTTAAAGACGGCAAAGAAGATGAGATTATATATGAAGCTGCCGATTTAACATATCACGTTTTAGTCGCACTAGGATACAAAAATATCTCTCCTGATAGAGTAAAACAGGAGTTAGCTCGTCGTTTTAACACCAGCGGTATAGAAGAAAAGAATTCAAGAAAGTAACAGATGAAACATAAAATAATCAGCTTTATAGATGGATTAATCTTATACGATTATATTCTATTTGGAGCTGTTATCGCACTTTTTATCCTATTTTTAATTTTAGCTATTTTACTTCGTAAAAGAGTCGGCTTATCTATATTTATCATACTTATCGCTTTTATTATCTTACTACTTGCTCCCACCCTTGGATATATACAGTTACACAATTTTTTATACAAAAATGAGATTAAGATTACAAAAGTCAAACAGTTGGAGTTTACAAATGCTCTTTTGATTGAAGGGGAGTTAAAAAACAGCTCTAAGATGGATTTTCATACATGTAAGATTAAAGCAGGTGCTTATAAAGTATCTGGCAAGAAAATTTTAGATATGATATATCCATACAGACCTTTTAAGCACGGTTATGTAAAATTGGATACAATAATAAAACCGAAAGAGACAAAACATTTTAAACTTTTTATAGAACCTTTTAGATACAAGAGAGATTACAACATCACTATAGGAGCAAGTTGCAGATGACATATTTAACTATCGTACACTATCTTGTCCTTGGAATTATTGCACTTTTATTTGTATTGAGTGTTATTCTCTCACTTAAAGAGAAAAATCTTAAAATACGTCACTCTATGATACTGGCATCTTTTGTAGCTATGAGTGTACTAGCCGGTTTTCTTATGTTTGCTATAGATAAATACACAAAAAAAGCACAGATAAGAGGTCTTAAAAACACCCGTTTGTTAATGAATGAAGCGATTGTCTATAGCGGTTACGCTTACAATGTGGGCAAATACACAATAGGAAAAATAAAACTAGAGATAAAACTGGTAAACAGAGGTCATGTCACAGGAAATGTAAAAGGTGGTAACTTCTATAAACCTAGTGGTCTTGCGGACTTTTTTGGTGGCGGAGATACTGCTAAAAGAAAAAACAGGCCACAGAGTATAATCCGAACATTTACCGTAGCAAAAAATCTAAAACCGGGCAAAGCAAAATACTTTAGCGTAAAAATGCCCTACCCTCCATACTTTGAATATACCGCTGATTACACAAGAGTTTTTGCACATTAATCATAACAGAACATAAAGTTTTAAGTTACTTTTATCATCTTTATCACATATCAAAAAAAAGTAAATGAAAATTTAATGAAAATTTAAACTTATAAAACATATAATATAGATATATACAAAAAAGGATACAAGATGAAGAAAGTTATTCTCCCTTTATTATTGATGAGCGGAGCATTATTTGCATCCCCCGGTGGACACTGTTATTTTAACGGTACGACACTTGTTTGCCCAACACACCATGAGGGTCCAAACACAAGTGAACTGGCTACACTTGAGACATTTAAAGATGATGTTATCGATCACACTAACCAGATAGAATTTGCAAACAGAGGCAAAGATGCAGCGGCTATATCTGGAACTCTTAGCATCGGAAAAGATATAAAATTTATAGATGTTGTTCCTAGATACAATCCAACTGGGCATATAGGCTTTGATGCACGTTTGCCGATTATGCAAAATAGCAATACGGATAAATTTGGTATTGGAGATATTTCACTCTCTGGAAACTATCACTTTGGAAATCTTGATAGTGAATATGGGACTAATATCACAACATTAAGATATAAAGCGTCTAATGGCAACGATACTGATGGATTAGGTACAGGCGAAGGTTCTATTACGTTAACACACACTTTGGCAAAAAATCTTGATGGTGACTTACGTCTTCATGCTTTCATAACATATGCTATGAATATGGGTGATATTGATGATGCCATCGCATTTATGGGTGGTATATCTCATACAGGGCTTATCACCAATGTTGCTAGTAATGCAAAATTCACTTACTATAAACAAGGCGACCTTACTGCGGCAGATTTATGGGTTGAATTAAGCAGTACCAAGATAGTTGATGGACTACCGTTATCAACAGGCTTAAAAGTGCCATTGATTGATTCATACAGTGGTAATGACCTAGATAAATACTTTATGCTTTATGCAAGTATGACAGGTTTTTTTAATTAAAGGATATTCGATGAAATTTTTTAACTTATCCATACTCACGTTTTCACTATTATTTATATTTTTAGGATGTTCAGAACCTAACACACCTGCACAGACACAGACAACACATTCAAATGGTGAAGATGTTTTTACTGCACAAAGAGAGGCCTATCATGGTCCTAAAATCAATGTTGCCGTAGGTGATTTTCAAGTCAAAGCAGCTGGAGCATCAAAAGTCATTGGAGATGGTCTTAGAGAGATGTTAATCACCTCTTTATTTGATTCTAACCATTTTATAGTTATTGATAGACAGGCTATAAAAGATTTGATGTTAGAGCAAGATTTAAGTGCTAGTCGTCGTGCCAAAAGGGGAACAGGACCAACAAGAGGAGATATAGAAGGTGCTCAAATTTACCTATATGGAGTTGTATCTGAATTTGAAGCTGATAGTGGAGGTATAGGATTGTCACTATTTTCAGGTTCTATACCTCTTGGACTTGGAGGCGGAACAAAAAATTCACATATGGCTATAGATCTTCGTGCCGTAGATACCTCATCTAGTAGAGTCCTCTTTTCTACAAGAGTAGAGGGAAAAACTACAGACTATAAAGTGGGCATAAATACTAAAATAGGAAAAGGGGATAACGCCCTACCTGTTTCACTAGATAAATATGCCAATACTCCTATGGAAAAAGCGATACGTGTCTGTATTGACAATGCTGTTAAAGAGCTTATAAGAAAGACGCCGACACAGTATTATAAAAAATAGCAAAAAAGGGGAAACTCCCTCCCTCCCCTTTTTTTTCTCCTTTTCTTCTGAGGAGTTATTAAAACTATCTTACATGTGAAGAGATGGTTTTGATAACTATTTATAGGAGTTTATTATGTGGCGTTTGTATTTTTATATTTTTACTCTATTGCTATCGTTAAATCTTTATGGATGGACATCAGGACTTCAAGATGCAGTAAAAGCTGTTGTAAACGGCTCTGCCACCCCAGAGCAAAAACTATTCGTACACATTCATCGTGCTGAAGTCAGTCAAATGGGACTTTCAAACTCACAATTTCAGAAAATTTCAGCTAAAGTAGAAAAGAGCTTTATTCTACAAAACAACCTTAGAATAAAAAATGCGGCTGAACTTGCCGGATTTAATGCACAAACTAAAGCACCAAAAAATAAATTTACTCCCGGTGCCGATACGGATGTTAATGTAATTCCTAAAGATCCTAACCATATTATTACCCTTGATGACATTAAAACTATTGAAGCAAATTATGAAAATATGCTACGGGCTGAATGTAAAGAAAACGGTCTTGACTATGACGCATATAAAAAGAGTCGCAATACTGACACAGACTTTATGGCACATCCAGACTACACCACTGATGAAGAGTTTAAAAAAATAGCTGATCACATAAATAATGAAAAAGGTGGTACAGCTTACAACACCAGAGATGCCGCACGTGCAGAGCTTAAATTGGCAAAAGGAGAGACACCGACACCTAATGAGATTGGTGCTTATACTAGCGAAATGAAATGGCAGATGAATCGCAAAAATGCCAAAACAAGTAAGCTCTACAAAGAACTTGTTGCCGCGAAAAAAGCAAATGATCTCTCAAGTGTTCAAAAGATCTCAACAGAGATCAAATTAATCAATGGACAAAAAGCTAAATATATCAGTAAAACACGACAGCTTAACAATCAAATCCGAAAAAGTTATGGCTTAAAACCTGAACCATACGCTATAGACGGAGCAGATGCAGCTGCAGATGTTCTTACTGCTCCCGGTGGAAGAGCCGCACCTTTTAGTAAAGAAGCCTCACTTATTGGTGCAACATCAGATTCTGCTATGCTAAGAGCTCAAGAGAAACTTGCAGATTCATTAATACAAGCCGCTCAAAAAACTCCAGCTGCAAGACGAGCACTCTCGGGTATTTTGAATGAGCTTCCCCCTTCAGCACAAAGCAACTTGATTTCCAAGATGGAACAAGAACTTGGTGCAAGAGCATCTGCTGATGTCATAAAAGGAGCTAAAGCATTAAGAGTTGGTTTAAATCCAGTGGTTGAATCTATCAAAAAGGCGATGCGAAATGATCTTAATTTTGGATCTCCCGGACTTGCCCCAAAACCAAAATGGGGTACTTTGTCAAAAACACAAAAAATAAAAGCCACTGCTAAGTACGGTCTAAGAGTAGCAATGATTGGAGCAACTGCTTTTTTTATGGGTAAAGATGGTGTTTATCATGCACTAAATGAAGTCACTGCCAATCAAACAGTAGCTGAATTTGCTATCAATGTCTATAAGAATGCCATCTATTACGGTACAGGTTTTGGATATGGATTTGATCAAGCCAATAAAGAGATGCAAAAAGATTATGAACGTCAACTTCAACATGGTGAAGCAGACTCACTGATGAAAGATATTGCAGTAACGGGTATCAAAACTGTAACATATATGGGTAAAAACATTGTAATAGGAACAATGATGTTGCCAGATGTCATATATGAGTACCTAACAGGCAGCAAAAAAGCTCAAAGAAAAGAGGAGATGTCCAAACAATTTTTAGCCGCTGTTAAAGAGATTGCAAAGACGAAACTACAAATTAAAAATGCTGAAAAAATGGGTAAAAAAGTAGGTATTCATCCTGAAGACATGTTGGCATTTAAAGAGTGTCTATGTAATAGCTCTTCTGGTGGAGGAATGCTTGGAAACCACTACGGTCCCGGCAGAGGTGGTGCTTGTAAGGCAGATGGACCACTAACAAGTTGGCACATGCCTATGCAAATAGATAAATCAAGTGCCAACAGATGTTCTAATAGTATTGCAAAAATAAATGCTGCTAAAAATAAAGAGATATTTAACAAAATGCACAAAGAAGAAGCTTCAGCAAGAGAAGAACGTAAACAGGCTGAAATTGATGAAGCACTCTATAGAAAACTTGTGCAGATGGTTCAAGAAGAAAATGCCAAATGTGTTGAAGAAGACCTTAAAAAAATACACTCATTGATATATCCTCAACGAGAAGGCTGGGAAGATCTCTCTATAGAGGCTGGTGATATATATAAAAATATCCAAAAATTGATGCTAGATAAAGACAAAAAATCAATGCAATCCATCTTAGCACCTAGACTTATTAATGCTGCACAATCCAAAATACTTAAATATAGCGACTTTACCGCAGGTATTAAAGCGATAGAACTTTCTAATATAATAGGTGGTGCTAGAACCGTCAATAATAACAAACGCTTAGAGGAGTATAAACGTTGGGAAAAACCATGGAATAGAGTCATCAGAAAAACTATACCAGAGCTAAAACAGCAGATACGAGAAGGAAAACTTACAACGGTTGAGAAACGCAGAGAGGCTATTTTATCAAAAATGAGTACAAGAGAGTTGCCTCCAAGTGAAGATTCCCGATGGTTTGAAATCAATAAACTTTATAACAAAAAGAGCCTAGAGATGCAAAAAATTGCTACTGAAGCCTTTTTGAAAATCGGCAAACTTATTGAAGAAGCCAATCCAAGAGCTGCTCTAAAAATTATCGATAACTTTCCTAAGTGGGAAAAACATACCGAAGGTGTCACAGGTCAGCGAAGTCATGTCGCACAACTTGTTTCTAAAGCCAAAGAGTATGAACGTAAAGCTGATAGCTTCGTAAAGATTGCAAAAGGTCACGGTGTGTTTAATCCGTCTAGCTACTATTACAAAGCGGTGTCTTCTTATAAAAAAAGTCTTAAGATTCAAAAAGATATTCATGTACAACGTAAGCTTGAAAATCTTCTAAAACGCCACAAAACAGCTATATTATTACAAAAAGATGGGGATAAACAACTCAAAAAGCACAAACTTTCAAAAGCTATTAGTCAATATAAGAGAAGTATTAAATATTGGCCAAATAAAAATTTACAAAATTTAATCAATAAAATAAAATCACAACTTGCTCAAGAGAGGAGAGAGGCAAAACTAAAAGCCAAAATCGCTAAACTTGAAAGAGAAAAAGCACGTCAAGAAGAAGAGGCGATGACAAATGACGGAGTTGATTTCGCAAACCGTTTTGCAGATAGAGAAAATAGACGTTCTCAAGTAGTTGAAGAGAAAAAAACAGAAGATATTTATACACAAAGTGCAAGAGAAAGAGATGGTCAAAATGAGATGCTAAAACGACTAAAACATAATCTTGAAAAGATGAAAAAGACAATGCACAAACCTGTACAACCTGTTGCTCATGCTCCTGCACCACAAGAAACGTATCAACATAATTCATCTTCATCATCACATGAAACAGGTTCAAAACCTAACAACACATCAACAGACAGACCATCAAAGCCAACAATGTTTACACTTAAAGGCAAATGGTATTCTACCGACAATAAGGAGAAAATATCTGGAATTTTCAGCATAAAGCTAACAGGTAAAAATATTATACATGTAACATATTCTGGTGATGATGAAGATAGTTTTAATGCCCATATCGGTGCAGATGGCAGGATAAATCTTAAAGATGATGACGATGGCACAACTGTATTTAGTGGCAAAATTATCAAAAACTCCAAAGGTAAAATACAGGGCAATGGTCGATGGAGACTAATGGACAGAAACGGTATCTGGACAAGTACACCGGTTCATAAGCCATCAAATACAACACAAATATCTACTTCAGGTTGGAATGGTATCTATGTGGGTCGATATGAAGATAAAAGAACTAGCAGTAGAAGTAAGAAATGCTCTAACAGATATGGAAAGCTTAAAATTATTGTAAAGGGCAATACTTTTTCTGGTGATGGTTATGGCAGTATTGACACAAAAGGTCATCTACATGGAAGATTCAATAACGGTTATAAAGCAGAAGGTAGTTATTTAGTCTTTAATAATGTAATAATGGGCTTTATAGCAGGACCAAAATATTGTAGTGCTTCAATAGAATTACGCAAAAAGAGATAATTATGATTTATGATATAAAAATAAAAGTGCTTTTGATTATGTTTATGAGTATATCTCTTACTCAAACATCTCAACTGCATGCACAAGAGTTAAATATTGATGTAAATGTTGCCGTAAAAGAGGTGACAAGTCAACTTCAGTCTGACCTTATACAAAATCTGTATACCGGTGCGGAAAAAAAGCTTATAGATGAGACTGAATTTAAAATTTTATTAGAGCCGTATTCAAACTATGTTGATACAAAAACACCTTTTACGCAACAAGGTCTAAACTTTTACAATAAAATAAAAGAGGATACAAAAGATTTAACTCCACAAAAAAGAAAAGAGTATTTTGAAAATAAATTTCAAAACCATCTGAAAGAGTATATTGATGGCATGATATACGATAAAGTTTTTGATAAAGAGAGTCAAAATATCATCTCTTCACTAAGTTCTATGTTTGCAGATGCCAAGCAACAAATCAAAAATATGACGGAAGTGAGCAGAAAACTTGAGATTGCTAAAAATTCTGACGAATATGCCTCCATACTAAAAAAATATGGTGTTACTGGGAAATGGGTTGACAATCTGAGTATTCTTGAAGAGAACGTACATCTTATCAAAAATAGCAAAACCATAGAAAATGTTGCCGACACCTTTAAAGCCTTCAATATTATAAGAGAGGCAATGAATTCAAAAGATCCAGGATACAAGATTGAAGCACTCTTTAATTTAGGAGATACTTTTGCAGGTAAAGTACCAATTCTTGGAAAATTTATCGAACTTTACTTTAAGGTGGCACTAGAGTATCTTGAAGCATGTAAAGGAATCAGAAATAAATTACGAAAATTTGATCAACATTGTGTTGGTACAGGTACTCACAGCTGGATAGATACTAAATATGCCGATAAACAAAATATCGCCTTTCATAAACAATTCAAACATGAAAATGGCACCTTTTGTCGTACTCCCGCAGGTATATATAACAATATATATACAGCCACATCAGAAATTGGTGAAGATTCAAATAAACTCTATTTTTGGATAGACAATAAATGGGTATATGGCAAAAAAAGCAATGGTGGTTTAAGAAGTTTTCAACATATTATTCAGTGGCTAAGAGCAAATTCTTATCCTAAAAAAGCTACCAATCTGAACTACCTAGCAAGAGAGTACAACAAAGGTAAAGGCTTTGACAATTTTGTCACAGCTATCAACAAACTTGTGCAACAGATTCAATTTGAATTTCAACGTATTTATGAAACTATTGGTACATGTGATGATGATAGTGTTAGAGTATATCTTATGAATAGAGGTAAAGTACAAATTCTCAAAGAACTCTTAAATAGAAAATTAGATTACAGATGGGAAGATATTAAATATTTTCATGAACAGATGAAAAAAGATATTGTTAATGAGCTTATATATAGACGTCTGATAAAGCCTCAACCTACAAATATAAAAGCTGTTTTAAAAGCACTAAAGGCTCTTCATCCTAGCTACATAAGAGGTAAAGTTTATGATGAAAATCAAAAAGTCGTAGCTAACGCTAAAGTTGAAATAAGCGATGTAAACTTCATCTTAAAAGAGAGTTCATCACATCAGCTCACAACATCACCTTATGGTAGTTTTTCTTGTGTTATTGAATTAGGCAATTTTTCATCAAAAATAGTTAAACTAAAAGCAAAGAGAGCTGCTAAAACTTCTAAAAGCACTTCTGTTACAATAAAACCTGATACTTACAATACAGATATAAAAATTTATTTTGTAAAAGATATAGCAAATACAATACAAAATATCGGTTCATCTTCAAGTGCTAGTTTAGAAAATGATCCTTATGAAAATATACCTCCGACAGAAGATAATGCAACCAAACCTCCTTTAGAAGATTCTTTTACATGTAAGCAAGATAGTGATTGTAAACTTGAAGAGAGTTGTATAGATGAAACTTGTATAATACAAGAAGAGTCCGAATGCATAGTCGATTCAGACTGTATGTCTGATGAATTTTGTAGTGATGGTATATGTATTATGAGTATCCCCGATTGTATAAGTGATTCTGATTGTGCTTCAAGTGAAATTTGTAGTGACGGCACCTGCATAACCCCTAAACCTGAATGTACATCAAATACACAATGCCCTTTGGGAAAAATATGCAAAAATGAAACCTGTATAGTCCCTCCGCCGATAAGATGTACAAGCGATCATGATTGTCCTTTAGATAAGATATGTAGTCTTGATAATATCTGCGTAACTTCATCTAATACCAGCTATGATACTAGCGTTTGGGATAAAAGGGAGTCTGATAGAAATGCGCAGGTCAACGATAGGTATTCACAAGACGCTCAAGAAGAGCTTCTTAATAGATTTAATCAAGAAGATATACAAAAAGATGCTCAAGAGAGAAAAGATAAATTTGAGCGATATCAACAAGAGTCAAATTCTCATAAACATTCAAATTTACATCAAGATAGACCTTCAAACCCATCCAAACCAAGTACTATTTCATCAACACAAAATAGCTCAAAATTGAGATATTACATAGTATCTCAAACTAGTAAAACCCTTGAAAAGACTGCTGTTTGTAAATCTATCTCATATACTGTTGTTGGACCTTTTGATAAATATGGTATAAATAGATACGTAAAACAAGCACAAAAATATGCAAACTTAAGAATGTCCAGATATGGATACCCTATCTACAAAAGCAATAAAGTTACCAAAAGCTCTCCTAAAAAAACTAAACCGAAACTTCCTAAAGGAGTTCACAAGTGTAGACCATGTCCTAAAGGACAACATATTGGCTTAGACCCTGACAAACAACACTGTCACAGTGAAAACAGCTCTTTTAATTTTAATAAATCTTTATCAAAATTTGGTACAGCTTTGCAGAAGGGAAACTACTAATAAGGAGTTAATCATGAAATCATTATATCTAACAACACTGCTCTTAGCACTAATTAATACAACTATAATTCAAGCTAGTGCTATTGAGACAATTAAGTGCAAACAGTCAAAGCAAGAGTATCTTAAAGCAGAAAACAGGTGGTCTTCTCTGTACACAGAAGAGTCTTTTTTACAAGATGAGCTAAATAGACTGAAAAAAATATCTAAAGATGCAGAAGATATTATTGATGTTTTGCATATCGCTTCTGAACTTTTATCAACAGATAAAAAGCTTTCAAAAACAGAGGTAACCACACTCAATATCAGAATTCCTAAAGATAGAGGAGTTCTTTACAGTGATGGATCTTTTGCTATCAATGCTCATAAAGCAAAATCTTTAAAAGAGTCACTAGATATTTTAAATAATATATCAAAATGGTCCAGTGATGGTGTTGTGCAGATGCAGAAAAATCTTGCATACATTCACCCTCAAATCACACAATTAAAAGATAAAATAACAAGCCTAGAGTCAACAATATCTAAAGTATGTACCGATAATATGATATTAGATAGCTTGCAAAAAGATCATATAAGTACCAATGAACAGACAATTGTAAATCGCTTTACACAAAAAGAGCAGCAGCGTTATCATGAAGTTTCTAGCCGTAGATGGAACGATATTGAAAGAGCATGGGTTTACAGATACTACAACACATGTAGATTTCGTCCCTGCCCTGTATGGTAATTTAGAAAATTATTTTTCTAAAAATTTACCACATTTTTTTTCAGCTGTTCCACCAAACACTTCTATCTTAACTGCTGTGCCATTTTTTGCTATCATCTGTCTTTTACATTCATCTTTTGCCACACACTGTGCATTTTCACATCCAATATTTTCCGGTATTTTTGCCATATTTTTTATGCTCCTTTACTTAATACTTTAATGAGAACTTTTTTAGCTCTGCGTTAATATGTCGAATCTGAGTGTTTCGATTACGACACCACTGTGGAGCTATCAGCGAATCATCGTCTATACCTGCAGTTACTCTCTGTACATGTACATTTTCAGGCTTCATCTGTATAGCTTGAATCAATACATCTATGTACTCTTTTTCACTGATAGGAGTAAATTCTCCACGTGCAAATTCATTAGCAAGTGCTGTACGTTTTACTACGTATAGAGGATGGTATTTCACAGAATCAATGCCCCATTCATATGCCTTTTTTGCAGTCTTTAACATCATATCTTTATCTTCACCGGGAAGACCAAATATAAGATGTCCACATACATTTAAACCGCAAGATTTGGCTTTTAATATCCACTCTTTCACATTTGCACTATCGTGACCACGATTTATCCGCTCTAAGGTTTTGTCATATACGGATTGAATACCAAACTCTATCCATATCTCTCTCTCTTGTGAAAGCTTTTGTAAATACTCTAAAACCTCTTGAGTAACACTATCAGAACGAGTTCCGATACTAAGCCCGACTACACCGTCAAAACTTAATGCTTTTTCATATAACGCTTTTAGAGTATCAAATGGAGCATAAGTGTTTGTAAAAGATTGAAAATAGACTAAAAACTTCTCTGCACCATAATCTTGCTTCTGTTTTTTACTAATAAACTCAAACTGTTTTTCTAGCTGAAGAAGCTGTCTGTCAAGATGAGGATTCTCGGTTGAATCTAAATTAAGATAGAACCCTTTTAAAGGTTTTACACTGTCTAAACTTGGGCTAAAAGAGTCATTTTCACAAAAAGTACAACCACCTTTTGCAACACTTCCATCGATATTTGGACATGTAAAACCCAAAATAGAGACGGGAACCTTATAAACTTTCGCCGAAAATCTACTTTTCAGATACTGCCCGAATGTATATATCTGTTTCAAATAGCCTACTCTGAATCGATGATATAATCACCGGTAAAACAAGCTGTACAGTAAGTAGCCTCTTCGCCATCTACACTACGCAAAAGACCTTCATTGCTTAGATACGAGAGAGAGTCGGCTTCGATAAAATGAGCTATCTCATCTGCTGACATATTTGCTGCTATTAGCTTGTTTTTATCTGGAGTGTCAACACCGTAATAACATGGATCAGTAGTAGGTGGCGAAGATATACGCATGTGTACTTCAGCTGCACCTGCCTCTTTTAACATCCTTATAATACGTCTGCTGGTAGTTCCTCTGACTATAGAGTCATCTATAACAATAAGACGCTTACCTTTTATAAGCTCCTCGATAGGAGAGAGTTTCATCTTCACCTTTAAATCACGCATCTCTTGAGTCGGCTCTATAAAAGTTCGTCCTATGTAGTGATTACGCATAATTCCCATCTCAAAAGGGATACCGCTCTCTTGAGAGTAACCCAAAGCGGCAGGAATTCCTCCATCTGGAACAGGTATAATCATATCCGCCTCAACAGGTTGCTCTTTTGCCAACTCTCTACCCATATTTTTTCTCATCTGATATACATTTTTTCCAAATATATTTGAATCAGGTCGTGCAAAATACACATATTCAAAGATACAGTGCTTAGGTGTAGGCTTAAACAGTTCAATAGAGCGTGGAGCTTTGCCCTCTTCAAATATAAGTAACTCTCCCGGTTTAACATCACGAATAAATTTCGCACCGATAAGATCAAAAGCACATGTTTCAGATGAGACGACATAACCATCTCCGACACGTCCGAGGCTAAGGGGTCTAAAACCGTGAGGATCACGCATAGCAAACATCTTGGTACGACTTAAAAATACCAAAGAGTAAGCTCCCTCAATCTTTTTTATACCATCAATTATACGTGCTAAAAGCTTTCTTTCATCACTTTTGGCAATAAGATGAATTAGATTTTCAGTATCCATAAAGGTCTGAAAAATAGCACCCTTATCTATAAGTTTTTTACGAATTGTCTGTGCATTTGTAAGATTTCCGTTATGAACTATCGCCATTTCACCTAAATCATAACGTGCAAAAACAGGTTGTGCATCCAAGATAGAGTCATCACCTGCCGTTGAGTATCTAGTGTGTCCAATAGCACTACTACCGGTAAGCGTTTCAAGCTTTTGCTCATTAAAGACACGAGTTACTAAACCTCTATCTTTTATGATACGTAATTTTTTTCCGTCACTAGAGCTTATTCCCGCAGCTTCTTGTCCACGATGTTGCAAAGAGTGCAATGAAAAATAGGCTAACTTTGAAGCCTCTTTATGACCAAAAATCCCAACAACAGCACACTCTTCATTTAACTCTCTTTGCATCTGTTTTTCCTATTCAAGTTCTAATGAGTCGGCAATCGAGTACAGACCCGGTTTTTGTGTGCTTAACCATGAAGCAGCACGAATAGCACCTTTTGAGAAGGTGTTTCTACTTGTTGCGGTGTGATTTAACTCGATAAATTCACCATCATTATAAAAACCAACCGTATGACGACCTACAATATCCCCGCCACGAAGAGCCATTACGGCTATCTCCTCTTGTGTCCGTTTTCCTATATTTCCGTTGCGTCCACTAACTCGTACTTTATCTAAATCAAGCCCACGACCTTTTGCTGCACTCTCTGCCAAAGTCAAAGCTGTACCGCTTGGTGCATCAATCTTATTTCTATGGTGCTGTTCCACAATCTCAATATCAAAACCTTTTAAACGCTCTGATGCGATATGTACAAGTTTATTTAAGAGTGCAACACCCAAAGACATATTTGTCGCATACAAGATAGGCATCACTTCACTAGCCTGACGCAGAAGATTACTCTGATGAGTGCTTAAACCGGTTGTACCGATAACTAGAGGTTTTGGGTGTTTTAGTGCAGCTTCTAAGAGTAGCTGTGTAGCTTCAGCGGTAGAGAAATCTATAACTATATCACTAGCTTCTAACAGAGTCGATACATTTTCTGTAGCCAATACTTCAGGAGCGAGAGAGAATGTCAACTCACCATACACATGCACCGCCGCCAAAGATATATCTTTTTCTGAGAGAAGATCTTGAATTATCAACTGACCAACACGTCCTGTTGCTCCAAATAAACCTACTTTTATCATAACTATTCACTCACCTTTTCATCAACATAAGATATTGCTTGAAGTGCGGCAACTGCACCGTCTCCAGCAGCTGAAATTACTTGCTTAGGTGCTTCAACACGCATATCACCCGTAGCAAAAAGACCTTTTACACTTGTCCTCATAGATATATCTACCAAAACTTGCCCCTGCTCATTCATATCACACAAAAAAGTTCCATCTTCTTGAATAAGCACCTGATTATTTACATCGTTTCCAACAAAAGTGAAGACACCCGGAACTTCTATATCACGACTTGAACCGTCTTTAAACTTCACTCTTAAACCAGTAACACCCATAGCATCACCATAAACCTCATCCGGTACAGCATTTAACACAAGCTCTATATTAGATGTATTTTTAACACGCTGTACCGTATTTGGAGCTGAACGAAAAGCATCACGGCGATGAACAAGATAGACTTTTGAACATATCTTTGCCAGATAAAGAGCCTCTTCGAGTGCAGTATCACCACCACCTACAACAACCACCTCTTTTGCCTTATAGAAAAATCCGTCACATGTGGCACAGGTACTAACACCTTTTCCAAAAAACTCATCTTCACCTTTAAAACCTGCTCTGCGTGGAGTTGAACCCGTACCGACTATAACACTATGAGCCTCTACGGTTGTACCATCAGATTTATGTATAAGAAAATTACCGGACTCATTTTTACTGACTCTGCTGACTTCAACCATCTCATGAACAAGACCAAATTTTTGACACTGTTCAGGCCAAGGCATCATCAGATCCATACCCGTAATCTCACCTGTCACTCCGGGATAGTTTTCTATCTCTGAACTTGAAGTAATCTGACCCCCGGGCATACCTTTTTCAAACATTACAACATTTTCCAAACCACCGCGTGTAGTGTATAATCCAGCAGTTAAACCGGCAGGTCCACCACCTACAATTGCACAATCAAGTATCATCTATATGTCCTCTAAATTCAGTTTTTTGTCAATATCTAATTTTCGTATCATACTATCTTGTTTATAAAGACTCTCTTTGACTTTTTTTATAATAAAAACAGACGGCACGTTATAGATATTAAAACGCTGTATAAACTTCAACATAGTATCTGTTCCACTTCTTAAAAAGATTATCTTATCAGTAGAAGCTACAACGTGTTGATAGTAATCTATCGCTAAAATCGGGTACTTACTTTTTGCTTTCTGTATAGCTTTAACTGCACCGGGTCTATTTGAACTATAAAATAGAACAATATACTCTTTTGCTTTTGGAGAAAAAAGTTCTTTTTTTTCATAAAAAATCCACTCTTTAAAGTTGACAAATTTATACTCTGAAAATTTATAATTAAAATAGGCGAAAGCGGCGGCAATCATAGCGGCACCAAAAAATGAAGCAAGTATTGTTGAGAGCGAGAGGAGACTTTTGCCTCTTCTAGCCATCTTAACTCAACTTATGCAAGAAATGAGTTAATTTTATCAGCGTAAGCCTGTTTTGAAGCAGCACCTACCATTTGATCAACCATCTCACCGTCTTTGAAGATAAGAAGTGTAGGAATTGAGCGAATACCGTATTTTACAGCTACATTTTGCTCTTCATCTGTATTTACTTTAGCGATAGTAGCTTTACCATCGAAATCTTCCGCCAACTCTTCAATGATTGGAGCAATCATACGACAAGGCCCACACCATGGAGCCCAAAAGTCAACTAATGTAACGCCCTCTGCTACCGTAGCATCAAATGTATCATCTGTTAATTCAACATATTTTCCCATTGTTTTTCCTTTGATTAATTTAATCACACAATTATACATATAAAAGTCTTTATCAAGACTGATAACATATAATTTTAAATCAGAGAAATTTTATCTTATTTAAGTTAATATTTACTTAATGAATTTTTGATATAAATTCATTAAAGGAAAAAGTTTGAGAGTTTTATTAAATGGTATCGGCAGAATAGGTAAAAATATATTAAGAATAGCTCAAGAGAGAGCCTCTTTTGATATAGTTGTTATCAATGAGTTAAATCCAAATATAGAAAATATCGCCTATAGTATCAACTATGACTCCACTTACGGTAGATTTGACAAACCTTTTGTTGTAGATAAAGATAGTATAAAAAATTCTATCT
>WFND01000099.1 GCA_015484575.1 Helicobacteraceae bacterium | reverse complement strand
CTTATATTACTTAGCACAAACTCTATCATAGAACCTATAAAAAAACTTATCTTGGAAAATGAGAAGATAAAACATCGCTATTTTAATAAAGTACGGATGATAGATACAAATATCATAGAGTTTGAAGAGTTATCCACCTCTCTTGTATCCATGTCATCTAGTATTCAAAAGTATCAAAAATCTCAAGAGGAGCTTTTAAATTCCATTATCAAAGTATTGGCAGAAGCGATAGATGCAAAATCTCCTTATACAGCAGGACACTGCAGACGTGTTCCTGAGATAGCAAAACTTCTTCTTGATGAAGTCAATGCCGATGGAGATATTTTTAAAGAGTTCTCACTAACTTCTGATGATGCTCTGCGTGAATTTGAGATAGCTTCATGGTTACATGACTGCGGAAAGGTTACAACACCTGAATATGTTGTGGATAAATCAAGCAAATTAGAGACGATATATAATAGAATTCATGAGATACGAACTAGATTTGAAGTTTTGTGGCGTGATGCTGAGATTGAATATCTTAAAAACTCTATCTCTAAAGAGGCTTTACATGTAAGACAAAAAGAGCTAAGAGATGATTTTGAATTTATAGCAAAATGCAACCTTGGCGGGGAGTTTATGAGTAAAGAGAGTCAAGAGCGTATAAGAGCCATTGCAAAACAGAACTGGCTAAGACATTTTGATGACAAACTGGGTCTTGCAGAGGTTGAACTCTTACGATATAAAGATAAAAAAGATGAAATTTTACCTATAAAAGAGAGTCTCTTAAGTGATAAAACTCACCATCTAATCAAACGAGAAAATTTTGATAAAGAGGCTTATGAGAGAGATGGATTTAAGCAAAAAGTCCCGGAGTATCTATATAATTATGGAGAGATATACAATCTGTGCATAGCAAAAGGGACACTCAGCCATGAAGAGCGTTACAAGATTAATGAGCATGTAATCATGAGTATTAAGATGTTAGAGAAGATTCCTTTTCCTGATGGCTTGACAAAGATACCTGAATATGCGGGAACTCACCATGAGACACTCATAGGCACAGGCTATCCGAGAGAGCTAAAAGAAGATGAACTCTCTATACCGGCACGAATAATGGCTATCGCAGATATATTTGAGGCTTTAAGTGCATCAGACAGACCTTACAAGAGAGCAAAAACAGTTTCAGAATCTATAAAAATAATGAGTTTTATGGCAAAAGATAGACACATTGATGAGAATCTTTTTAAACTCTTTTTAAGAAGAGGAGTTTATAAAACTTATGCACAAAAATATCTAAAACCGCAACAGATAGATGAAGTGGATGTGAAAGAGTATTTATAACCGGTTTGGCACAGGTTTTACCGGCTCATTGTATTGCCGCACTTTCCTGCTCCACACTTCATAACAGGTTCTGCTTTGAGTGATTTTTTGCTGTTTGCATACATATTTATACCACATTTCATAGTTAGCTTTTTTCCACCTATCTCACGTACACAGTTATAGACCGCTTTTGTAGATTTTGCTGATTTTACACACTCTTTTCTGCTATCATCCTCCCTCATTTGAGAGAGAATATTTCTCTTTTTCTTTGCTAGAGCAGAGTTCCCGTCAAACATATTTGCACCACATTTCCCTGCACCGCACTTCATACCGGGAGCTGAACTTTTTTGCTCCTTTTTTTCGCCGCATCCATTCAATAATAATAGCGAGAACAGAGTTATAAAAATTATTTTAAGCATCTTTTTTCTCCTTATTTAACTCTCGTTTTGCATAAATTTCAAAAAGTATAGGAATGATAACCAAACTAAGTATAGCAGAGCTGATAACTCCCCCAAGCATAGGTGCGGCAATTCTCTGCATAACTTCACTCCCTACTCCATGAGTGTACATGATAGGTGCTAAACCTGCCAAGATAGCAAAAACTGTCATAAGTTTTGGTCTTACACGCTGAACTGCTCCCTCATATATGGCAGCATTTAGATGTTTGAGAGTAAAATTATCTTTGTGAAGCTCTTTTGCCTCATCTACACTCTCTTGCAGATATACTATCATAACGATAGCAGTCTCTGCCGCAACTCCCAAAAGTGCCAAAAATCCAACGATAACAGCTATACTCATAGCAAAATTTAGCATATTTATATATATAAGTCCGCCAAGAAGTGCAAAAGGCAGAGTTAAAAAGACTATCAAAGTAGGTATTATCTGCTTGAGTGCAAAATAGATTAATACCAAAATACTAAGCAAAACTGCAGGAATAATCCAGACAATCTTTGCCATAGCCGATTCGAGATATTCAGATTGACCTGCCCACTCCACATAATATCCCGGCTCAAAATCTATCTCATCTATAAGTTTTTTTGCAGCTTTTTTATATGCTGTTGGAGTTATACCCTCATTTGGAGTGATATAGACAAAGGTTACAGGAGATGCCATCTCCGATTTTATCACTGAAGCACTCTGTCTGTATTTCACCTCGGCAAAAGTAGATAATGGCACAAAACCCAATTTAGTTTTTATCTGTATATCTTTTATGCTCTCTAATGAACGTCGCTCACTCTCATCGAGACGAAGAGTAATAGGATAACGCTCTAAACCTTTGTACATTGTAGATACTTTCATACCACCGATAGCCAAAGAGGTGTACTCTAAGAGTGCATCTTTTGCTAAGCCATAACGCTGAAGTTTCTCCTCATCTATATCTATATCTACATAATACCCTGCACTTGCCTGATCGGCAAATACAGAAAGTGTCATATCAAAATTTCGCAACTTATCTTCTATGGCTTTTCCATATTTTTGAAGCCCTTTTGCATCTTTTCCATAGAGTTTAATCCCTAATGGTGTACGGATTCCACTTAAAAGCATATCTATACGTCCACGAATTGGATATGTCCAAGAGTTTGTTAGTCCCGGAACTTGCAGAGCATCTTCCATCTCTTGACGTAGTTTTGCATAAGTCATACCTTTACGCCACTCACTTTTTGGTTTTAGTGTGATGATAGTCTCTAACATACCAAGAGGTGCAGGGTCGGTTGCCGTAGAAGCACGTCCACCTTTACCAAATACACTCTCAACTTCTGGAAATGATTTGATGATTTTATCTGTCTTTTGCGTAAGTGCTTTTGACTGATCTATCGAGATACCATAAGGTGTTACAGGCATATACATAAAAGTCTGCTCATTTAACATAGGCATAAATTCCCATTTCAAAGAGTTAAACAGAGGATACATGTAAGCTAAACTTGCTAAAACAAGAGCTATAACCAGATATTTTATTTTAAGTCCGTAAACAATAATCGGATGATACAGCCAGATAAAAAATCTATTTAACGGATTTTTACTCTCTGGTAAGATTTTTCCTTTTACAAAAAATACCATCAACACAGGGACTAACGTAATACTAAGCAACGCACCCGCAGCCATCGCAAATGTTTTTGTAAAGGCAAGAGGTGTAAAGAGCAGACCCTCTTGACCAGAAAGTGCAAAAATAGGTAAAAATGAGACAACTATAAGAGCAAGAGCAAAAAAGATAGGACGACCTACAAGCTGTGATGATTTAAGTATCACATCAATTCGCTCTGTGTTTGTCGGCATACGTCCATGTTTATGCTCAAATTTATGCAGCATTTTATGTGCATTTTCTATCATAACTATACTCGCATCAACCATTGCACCGATAGCGATGGCGATACCTCCTAAGCTCATAATATTTGAGCCGATATTGAAAAGATACATCAGCAAAAAGGTAAACCCGACAGTCAGAGGAAGCACAATAAGCACTATCAAAGAGGAGCGTAAGTGCATCAAAAACAGACCTATGATAATAACAACGATAATACTCTCTTCAACAAGTGTACTTTTAAGAGTCGCAACCGCTTTTTCTATCAGAGATGAGCGATCATACACCACCGTAACATCAACATCATCAACTT
>WFND01000098.1 GCA_015484575.1 Helicobacteraceae bacterium | reverse complement strand
GCTTCATGAAAGTTTTATCCCACTATAATCTCGCACTTAATTAGAGTCAATGAAAGGACGAGCAGTGAAATTTACAAAAATTGCAACGCCGGAGATGATTGAGAATAACTGGATTCTTATAGATGCAGAAGGTAAAACTTTTGGTCGTATGATTACAGAGATTGCAACTCACTTACGCGGAAAAAATAAACCTTACTTTACACCAAATATGGATTGTGGTGATAGTGTTGTTGTTATCAACGCTTCAAAAGCGGTTTTTAAAGGTCAAGGTAAAATCAACGATAAAGAGTACTTCTCACACAGCGGTTACTTCGGTAGCACTAAGAGTGTTAAGATGATGGATCTTTTAGCAAACAACCCAGAGAAGCTTTTTAAATTAGCAACTCGCGGTATGTTACCTAAAACAAAATTGGGTGCTGCACAGCTTAAAAAATTAAAAGTTTATGCAGGTGCTGAGCATCCTCACACTGCACAACTTAGCAAGTAAGGATTAGATAGATGGCAAAAACTTACGCAACAGGACGTCGTAAAGCGTCAATCGCAAAAGTATGGTTAACTCCGGGTAGCGGAAAAATAGTCGTTAATGGTCTTTCACTTGACGCATGGTTAGGTGGATTGGAAGCTAAAAAACTTCGTGTTAAGCAACCACTTGCATTAACAAAACAAGAGAGTTCGGTAGATATTGTAGCTACTACTTTAGGTGGTGGTTTTGGTGGTCAGGCTGATGCACTACGTCACGGTATCTCTCGTGCATTAGTAAAATATGACGAATCATTTCGTGCAATATTAAAACCTGAGGGTATGATGACTCGTGATTCACGTGTTGTGGAACGTAAAAAACCGGGTAAACGTAAAGCACGTCGCTCTCCTCAATTCTCAAAACGTTAATTAGGTACTTGTACCAAACATTTAGCTGTTTTTTTGATGTTCCGTATATGGGACATCAATATCTTACAAAACTCACCCTTTTAGGTGATTTCATTCTTTAAAATAAATAGTATAATAACCATAGCAAAGTATATATAAGGTGGTTCGTTATGTTATTAAAATATATTTTTCTATTTTTATTAATCTTACATGTAACGCTTTTTGGAGCAGACGGAGATTTGGACAGTAGTTTTGCAAATGGTGGAAAGCTTCTTACAAATGTTGTAATTACTCCTAGCAGTGCACGTGATGTGGCAATTGATGGCAGTGGAAAAATTGTACTTGCAGGACGCTGTAAAGGGTTGGGAAGTATAAGATTTTCTTTGGTTCGTTTAAATGATAACGGTTCGCTTGATACCACATTTAACCATGTGGGAAAGATATGTAATAGCGAAGGTCGTTTAAATGCCCTAAAAATTGATAGTAACGGTAAAATTATCGTAGCTGGAGAGTACAGTGATAATTTTAAATTGGTACGTTATGAGAGCAATGGGTCTATAGATAAAACTTTTAATGGCTATGGTGAGGTAGAGACCGATTTAGGTGGTTTAGATGAAGCTTATGATATTGCTGTTCATGGCAGTAAGATATATGTTGTCGGGAGAAGTGATGGAAACTTTTCTATAGCAAGTTATGATAGTAACGGTTCACTAGATACAACTTTTAACTCTACAGGAAAAGTTATAACAGATTTTGGTTCAGATGGTGATACTGCACAGAGTGTTGTTGTTGACGCAGATGGTAAAATAGTTGTAGCCGGATATACCAGCAATGCACAAGGCATACATGATTTTGCAATAGCACGTTATAACACCGATGGAACATTAGATACATCTTTCAGCGGAGATGGTAAATTAACGGTTGATGTTAACGGCGAGGAGGATATAGCCACAGATGTGACTATTGACGGCAGTGGAAAAATTGTTGTGGTTGGTCGTAGTGCCAACGGTGCTAATCATGATGATTTTTCTATACTTAGACTTAACAGTAGCGGTACTTTAGATACAAGCTTTAACTCAACGGGAAAAGTATTTACGGATTTTGGAAATCATGATGATATTGCAAATGCAATAGCAGTAGATGGTTCAAAAATTATAGTAACAGGTTATGCTTCTAATGGCGGAACATTGAATAATTTTGCACTTGCACGATATAATAATAATGGTTCACTAGATACATCTTTTAGCGGAGATGGAAAATTAACTACCAATTTTGTAGCTGATAGTATGGCTTATGCAGTAGCAATAAGTTCTACAAAAATAGTTGCAGCAGGTGAAAATAACTCAAGTTTTACTGTAGCACGTTATATTGATAATGGAGCATTAGATACAAATTTTGACAGTGATGGTAAGGTACATGTAAGAGTAGTAGGCTCTGATGATTCTTTAAATGATTTAGCGATTGACAGCAATGGCAAAATACTAGCAGTAGGAGATAGTGAAGATGATTTAGCACTACTTCGATACAACTCTGATGGTTCACTAGATACTACTTTTGGTATAGGTGGAAAATCTATAACTGACTTAAATGGGAAAACTGATTTTGGCACGAGTGTGGTTATTTTAAATGACAACTCCATAGTCGTAGGGGGTGGTGGACATGAATTAAACCACGCAGATATGGATTTTGCAATAGTGCATTATACAAAAGATGGTATCTTGGATGGTTCATTACTGACTGATATTAATAATCATAGCGACACTATAAGAGATATGGCACTGCAAAGTGATGGTAAATTAGTAGCGGCAGGTATAAGCACCAATGCAAACGGTGATGATGATTTTGCTCTTGTTCGTTACACAAACAGCGGTGGACTTGATAACTCTTTTGGTACGGCTTCTAAAGTAGTTACCGACTTTTCTTCCGGTTATGATGATAGTCTAAGGTCTATGGTTATTGATAGTAATGATGCTATTATAGTAGCTGGAACTACGTACAACTCTACAGGAGGTGCATCTTTTGCTTTGGCAAAATATACAAAAGATGGTCAATTAGATACAAGTTTTAATGGAGACGGAAAAGTAAAGACCTCCTTTGGAGCAAGAGCTTATGCCTCCTCTGTTAAGATAGATAAAAATAAAAAAATTCTTGTAGCCGGTAGTACGGAAACAGAGATAGCATTGGCAAAGTATAACAGTGACGGCTCTTTAGATACATCTTTTAGCGGAGATGGAAAATTATTAATAAGTTTAGCCGGTGTAGCTTATCTATTAGTGAGCGATCTTGAGATTGAAACTAATGGAAAAATGCTTATCTCTTGTGTAAATGAGGATGATTTAAATAATTTTATCTTGATACGATTAAATCAAGACGGTACTTTAGATAATACATTTTCAGATGATGGAGTAGTCCAAATTACTTTTGATAACAGTATAGATTATTGCTATCCATCATCTATAACCTTAGATAAAAGAGGCAGAATACTTGTGGGAGGGTACGCTGAGAGTTATGGTGGAAACTCATTTTTTGCCTTAACTCGTTATCAAAATAAAAAAGTAAATATAGTTCCTATTGTGAGTTATATATTAGGATTTTGAGCTCTTTTATCCTAACTTAACTATTTTTCTGACATAATAAAAATCTATTTTTTACTATAAAGGTTTCTTATGATTAAAATAATATCGGCTCTATTAATTACTGCGACTGTGATGTTCGCACACTCTGAAGAACATGCACATTGGGATTATGCAACACACGGTCCTGCTGATTGGGGACACTTCTCTGCTACTTGTGAAAAAGGAAAAAGTCAGAGTCCTATCAATATTAGAACTGTAGATACTGTGAATCTAAACAGCTCACATATTCTTAAACTAGATGAAGACCGTCACACTGTAGCTGAGGTTATAGATAATGGTCACAGTATCAAAATAACACCAAAAAAAGGTGGAAAGATTGTCTTAAACGGTGTCGTCTTTAAGTTGTTGCAGTTTCACTTTCATGGCAATAGCGAAAATACCGTTAATGGTGTTCATTTTGATTTAGAGATGCACATGGTACATCAAAATGCTGATGGAACACTGGCAGTTGTGGCAGTTGTCTATAATGAGGGTAAAAATAATCCTGCTTTAGATAATATCTTAGGCGGTATAGGCAAAACTATCCGTATTGACCCGGCAGATTTACTTCCTGCAGATACAAATAAATATTATCACTGGGTAGGTTCGCTGACAACACCTCCATGTTCTGAACATGTTGAGTGGTATCTTCTAAAAGAGCCTCAGAGTGCTTCAAAAGAGCAGATTGCTGCGTTTAGAAAATATTATGATCACAACTTTCGTCCAACTCAACCGCTAAATAATCGTAAAGTAGAGGCTAGATAGCTCTCATTATGTTATAATCGCATCAAAAAATGAGTTTTGATGCGACTGTTTTTCACCCTCTTTATACTTACATGTAAGCTCTTCTCTTCAACGCTTCATCTTGATATATCAGCTAATCCTTCACGTCTAAATCCTATCTTAGCGACAGATTCTGCTAGTTCTACTATTGCAGATTTTATATTTAATTCCTTAGTTAAATATGATGAAAATGCTACTAATATTGTAGGTGATTTAGCAAAAGATTACTATTTTGAAAACAATACGACACTGATATTTAATCTTCGACATAATGTAAAATGGCATGATGGAGAGCTTTTTAGTGCCAAAGATGTGGCTTTTACATATAAACTTATAAACGATAAATCCGTCATATCACCTTATACTTCCACTTTTCGTATGGTAAAAAGCGTAGAGGTTGTAGATGATTTTACTATAAAAGTAATTTACAAAAAACCGTATTTTAAGGCTTTGGAAACGTGGATGATGGGGATACTGCCAGAGCATATCTTAAAAAATGAAAAAAATATCATGAGTTCATCTTTTAACAGCTCTCCTGTAGGAACCGGTGCTTATCGTCTAACAAGGCTAGAACACTCAAAAAGTATTGAACTGAGTGCATTTGATGATTATTTTGAGGGCAGGGCGAAGATAGATAGACTCTCTTTTCACGTTATAGCAGATCCTATGACAAGATTTTTGATGTTAAAATCTGCACAATTGGATATAGGTTCATTAGAGGCGATGCAATTTGAACGTCAAGTAGATAGAGAATTTTTCAAAAAATTTCAAAAAATTGAACAGATTTCTCACTCTTATACCTACCTAGGATTTAACTTGCGTTTGAAAAAATTTAAAGATGAGCGTGTCAGACATGCACTCTCTTTGGCTATTAACAGGCAGGAGTTAGTTGATATTCTCTTTTTAAAACATGGGCAGGTTTGCAGTGGTCCTTTTCTACCCGGAGGTGCATCTTTTAATGCAGATGTTAAAGCTCCATCCCAAAATATAAAAAGAGCCAAAGAGCTTTTAAAAGAGGCTGGTTATGATGAGAAAAATCCTTTTAGATTTGAGATAGTTACATCAAATTCAAGCTCTATTCGTCCTTATGCGGTACAGATTTTACAGCAACAGCTCTCTAAAGTTGGAGTAGATGTAAAAATTCGTATTATGGAGTGGCAGGCTTTTTTAAATATGGTAGTTTTTCCTAGAAAATTTGAAGCTGTACTGCTTGGTTGGTCACTCTCTCTTTCTCCTGATCCTTATCTGCTATGGCATAGTGACAATGATAAGCCGGGAGGTTTTAACTTTGTAGGCTATCACAATAAAAAAGTAGATAAGTTGATAGAGCAGATGCAAGTGACGATAGATCGTAAAAAACTCTCATCAATCCAACAAAAGATTTTTAAAGATATAGTACAAGATAACCCATATCTGTTTTTATATATTCCAAACTCCATAACAGTAGTAAACAGGAAAATAAAAAATATAAAACCTACAATAAACGGTATCTGGTACAATCAAAGAGAGTGGGAGAAGATAAAATGACAATACTTTTTGATTTAGATGGAACTCTTATAGACTCTACCGAAGCCATTTTAGAGAGTTTTCACAACTCTTATGCCTACTACAATGAAAAGTTACCGGATGATGAAGATATAAAAGCTTTAATAGGTCATCCATTAGATGTTATGTATAGAGAACTGGGGATAAAAGAGGATAAAGTTTGGGATTTTGTAGATAAGTATAAAGAGCATTATCGTCATATATCAAGAGAGAAAACTATTATGTTGCCTCGTGCCATAGAGGCCATAGAACTTGCATCAAAATATTTTCAACTCGGAGTCGTTACAACAAAAACAGGACGATACTCACAAGAGTTGCTTGAACATTTTAATCTTTTTCACTATTTTGATGTCTTGATAGGACGAGAACATGTCAAGCATCCAAAACCTCATGCAGAGCCTATTTTAAAGGCTATAGAAGCACTTAGATGTAAGGGTCAGAAGTATTGGATGATAGGTGATACAAGGCTTGATATACTCTCAGCAAAGAGTGCCAATATTAACTCCATAGCGGTATTAAGCGGATATGATAATTATGAGCAGTTATCACCATATTGCGAAATAATAAAGAGAGATGTTTACGAAGCTGTGCAATATTTGATACAAAGTGAGATAAAACAACACTAATTTAACTCTTTTTTGAAATATAACTTACTACAAAGCTTCATTTAAGAGCAACTTACATAAAATTAGGTGTATTTTAGAGCTATATAGCTCTTAAGAAGAAGGAGAATTTATGCTAGAAATTAGATGGCATAGTCGTGCTGGACAGGGTGCTGTTACGGGAGCAAAAGGTTTGGCAGATGTTATATCCACAACAGGTAAGCATGTACAAGCATTTGCATTTTATGGATCTGCTAAACGTGGAGCCGCAATGACTGCGTATAACCGTGTTGATGATGAGATTATTATGAATCATGAAAAATATATGCAACCAGATTATGTCTTTGTAATTGACCCTGCATTAGTTTATACATCTGATGTAACTGTTAATGGTAAAGAAGATACAAAATATATCATAACTACCCACATGAACAGAGAAGAGTTAATTCAATCTCAACCCAAATTGGAAGGTAAAGAGATCTATACAGTTGATTGTATAACTATAGCAAATGAGACAATAGGTCGTCCTATACCAAATACTCCTATGCTTGGTGCATTTATGAAAATTTCTCAAATGTATGATATAGAGTTTTTTAAAGAGAGCATGAAGAGAATTCTTAAAAAATTACCACAAAAAATTATTGACGCTAATATGATAGCAATTCAGCGTGCATATGATGAAGTGAAATAAGGGATTGATGATGAATAACGGATGGGATGAATTTGAAATCGGAGCAATGCTTCGTACTTTTGATG
>WFND01000097.1 GCA_015484575.1 Helicobacteraceae bacterium | reverse complement strand
GATACGGGATTCGAACCCGCGACCCCCGGCACCACAAACCAGTGCTCTAACCAGCTGAGCTAATCTCACCATATATTTAAATAACATTAATAAAGTGGTCGGGGCGAAAGGACTCGAACCTTCGACCCCCTGGTCCCAAACCAGGTACTCTAACCATACTGAGCTACGCCCCGACCTATCAACTAAAATGATTCTATATCAGATTAGTGAGGCGAAATTATAGTAAAATAAAAATCATTTGTCAATAGCTAATCGTTACAGAATGCTTTAAATTTTTACATGTATAATTATAGATAATAAAAACTTTAGGATATTTGTATGAAAATAGCCCGTTTTAGTAGAGTAGGATTTATATTAGCAGCAGCTGGATCTGCTGTTGGATTGGGTAATATCTGGAAATTTCCATATATTACAGGTGAATATGGCGGCGGGGCATTTGTTCTTGTCTATCTTATCACTGTTTTAACTATCGGTTTTTCTATTATGATTGCCGAGATGCTTATAGGTTATCTTGGACGCATGGACGCAGCTAGAAGTTTTGAAAAATTAGCCCCTAAAAATGCAAAAACTTGGAGACTAGCCGGTATGATGGGTATCTGGGCTGGGATACTGATTATGACTTTTTATTCAGTTGTAATTGGTTGGATACTACACTATATAGTAGTTGCATTTTCTACTCTCCCCTCTTGCGTTAAAGAGGCTGAGGTGGCTTTTAACACTCTACTTCATGAAGATATAATGACACAGATTTTTTATCATACACTCTCATTTTTATTTATAAGTGCTATTTTAGTTCGTGGAATAAAAGCGGGGATAGAAAAATTAAATCTTATCTTAATGCCTCTACTATTCATAATAGTCGGGGGTATGTTCTTATATGCTCTTACACTAGATGGTTTCGCACAGGCATGGCACTTTATGTTCTCTCCTGATTGGTCTAAACTTAGCTCTGAAGCCTTTGTAGTAGCAGTAGGTCACGCTTTTTTTACTCTCTCTTTAGGAATGGGTGCAATACTTACATATTCTGCTTCACTTCCCAAGGAGGTCAATCTAGTTCAAAGCTCACTAATCGTTGTTGCTCTTGATACCATAATAGCTCTTCTTGCTGGTCTGATGCTCTTTACATTTTTGTATCAATATGGGGCAGAGCCGTCTAAAGGTCCGGGTCTTGTTTTCATATCACTTCCTGCCACATTTTATGCGATGGGTACTTTGGGAAATATCTTTGCTATCTTGTTTTTCTTTGCTTTGGCATTTGCCGGACTCACTTCGGCCGTCTCTTTAACAGAGCCTATGGTTCAGTACCTTATTGACAAATACTCCATAACACGTTTAAAAGCTGTTATGATAGCCGGTGGATTTTTCTATCTTGTAGGCATAGTTGCTCTAGCGTCAAACTCTAGCTCTTTTTCACAGATGCTCACTTTTGGTTCTAAAAACTTTTTTAATTGGGTTGATTACATTACAGCTGCATTTATGCTCCCTTTTGGCGGCTTGTTAATGGCAATATTTATAGGATACAAAATTCCTAAAGAGCAAGTATTTGCCGTATTGGGTAAAAATCTAGGTAGAGGATTTGAATTTTGGTATTTTATACTAAGATACATCGCTCCTATTGCTTTAATTATCGTGATGTTAAATCTTCTTGGAGTGATTAAGTTTTGATAGAGAAGGTTAAAAAGTTACTTTTAGATAACGCAATCAATCCTGCATCAACTATAGAGTATGATGTAAATGGAACTTTACATGTAATGAGCCTAGAGGAGATAGCCAATCAATTCATGAGTGCCTCTTTAGAGTCACAAGAGATATTTTTAAAAGCTTTGCAAAAGGCACTAGAAAGTGGAAAAAGCGGTGTTCAAACCTACTTTGAAAAAGTAGGTGAACTTCTCTTAATGAGTTCTCTTTCAGAGAAATTTTAAAACTGTATCATTCCATCAACTGGAGATGAAGCTGTTGCGTAAGGTCGTTTTGCTATGCGACCGGCAAGATAGCTCATACGACCGGCTTTAACAGCATGTTTCATAGCTTCTGCCATTATCATAGGATTTTGTGCTTGAGCGATTGCCGTATTTGTCAAAACACCCTCTGCACCAAGTTCCATAGCATAAGCTGCATCACTTGCACAACCGATACCGGCATCAACAATCACAGGTACATTGATAGCCTCACGAATAAAAACTATATTGTAAGGATTCTGGATTCCTAATCCTGAACCTATAGGAGCGGCAAGAGGCATAACGGCATGAGCACCGGCATCTTCTAAACGTTTTGCCATGATTGGATCATCAGAAGTATATGCCATGATGGTAAAACCATCTTTTGCTAACACTTCACAAGCTTTGATTGTCTCTAAAACATCAGGATAGAGTGTCTTTTTCGTATCACCTATGACTTCTAGTTTTATTAAATCTATACCTGTAGCTTCACGAGTCAGACGAAAAGTTGTTATAGCCTCTTGGGAAGTTACACATCCAGCAGAGTTTGGTAAAAATTTAACATTAGTTCCCGCAAAAGTATCGCGTAAATTTTCTTTATCTGGATCTGTTATATTAAGACGTCTTACTGCAACAGTGATTAGTTCTGAGCCACTTGCCAAAGTAGCCTCTTTTGTAGTTTCAAAGTCTTTATATTTACCGCTACCGACGATAAGACGGCTTCCTAGTTCGTATTTTCCAATTTTTAGTATATCATCCATTAGGAGCTACTCCATTATTTAAGTGTGAATTTATAACATAGCCAGACTGTTAGAACTCTTTATTTTAACTCTGCTTCAATCTCTTTAAGCTCTGTATTAAATCATTTGGTGTCATTGCGTATGTGTTACATGTAAGCTCTTTTGCAGCTTTGCTATGAGCCAATGTGCCATTTATTGCAGCATCCAAAGGGGTGTATCCTTGTGCTAAAAAAGCTGCTATTATCCCAGAGAGAACATCTCCACTTCCACCTTTTGCTAAAATATTACTACCGTGAGGGTTTACAAAAAATTTATCATTTTCGCAAACAATAACATTTGCTCCTTTTAATAACAGAGTGATATAAGGATATTTTTTACAAAAAATCTCAACATATTTGAAGCGTCTGTTTTGAAGTTCATCAACAGTTATCTCCCCTAAGCCACAAGCTTTATATAAAGCAACAAACTCTTTTGGGTGTGGTGTTAAAACGACTCTCTCTCTAGCTAACAACTTAAGCAATATAGGATGTAAAAACATATCTGCATCAATAACAAGAGGTACGTCATTATCCAAAAATTTATCTAATTCATCTTCTGAGAACTCCTGACCCAAGCCCATTCCTAAGCTTATAGCGGTAGTATTTGGCGGTATTAGATGTGACTGCATAAGCTCATACGGAATATTTACATTCTCATTTGATATAAGGGTAACAAGCCCTGCTCCACAACATAGTGCCGACAATCCGGCTATGATAGACGCACCCTCTTTCTCACCGCATATTACGCTTAGATGTCCGTAGCTTCCTTTGTGTGAATTTTCAATATTGCGATATGGTAAATTCAGGTCATCCATCTCTAGCAGCTTGTAGTTTGATTCTACCTCATACACATGCTTAGATATTCCCAAATCTAAAACATAATATCTACCTATAATATCTTTGGCTTTATCTAAAAACATAGAAAGTTTTAACGCACCCATGCTTAGAGTAACATCCGCCACAAAGCTGAGTTTTTCAACCGTTCCATCAAGATGAATTCCAGAGGGAATATCACACGCTATCTTCTCGGCATCTATCATATTCATCTCTTGAAGCAGGGCTTCTGTCTTATTGTCAAACGAGCGAGAAAAGCCACTTCCAAAAAGTGCATCTACCACAATATCACAAGGCTCAAGAAAGTCTATAATATTTACATGTAAAGCCTTAGCACGTTTTAACTGCAACTGTGCCATTTTAGATTTTGCTCCAAAAGGAAGAATCATCTCTACATTAAAATCTACATGTAAAAGACGAGCCAGAGCTATACCGTCAGCACCATTGTTCCCACTACCGCAGATAATAATTATCTTACTCTCACTATCATAGTTCGCACGAATAAAATCTGCCATGCCATCAGCGGCATGTTCCATTAAAATATCTTCACTAAGCTCAAACTGCTCATAGCAACGCCTATCTAGTGAGCCTACCTCTTTATATAAATTTTGCACTTTTTACAAACTCCATAAAATCTTTCTCACTTAAAGCTTTGGCATAAAAATAACCTTGAGCTAAATCACAATCCATCTCTTGAAGAAGCTTCTCATGCTCTTTTGTCTCTACACCTTCTGCAACGGTCTGAAGTCCCAAAGCCTTTGACATAGATATGATTGTTGATACTATAACCTTATCATCATCATCTTCGAGCATATCCATAACAAAGGATTGATCAATTTTCAAAGTATCCACAGGAAACTGTTTTAGATATGACAAAGATGAGTATCCCGTTCCAAAATCATCAATAGCAAGAGCGACACCCAAAGCTTTTAACTCTCCCATAATTAAGAGATTATCTGCGATATTACTCATAGATATACTCTCTGTTATCTCAAACTCCAGTAGTTTTGGATCAACATCATATTTTTCTATCAACCCTTTTATAAGCGGTACTAGATTTACATCTTGAAACTGTCTTGCAGATAAATTTATAGAGACTTGTAAGCTTCTGTCAAACTCTTTTTCCCAGATAAGAACTTGCCTTATCGCCTCTTCTATAATCCAAGCTCCCAAATCGATAATAAGCCCCGTGCTTTCGGCTAAAGGTATAAAACTATCGGGAAAGAGCAGCCCTTTTGTCGGATGTTCCCATCTTATCAGTGCTTCTGAACCATGAATTTTTAGTGTCTTAAAGTCAATTTTTGGCTGATAATAGAGTCTGAGTTCACTACTGTTTGTAGTAACAGCTTTTCTGAAATCTTGCTCCAAGCTTAACTGATGTGTTACATAACTACCCATCTGCGTCTGGTAAAATTGAAAATTATTACGTCCTAGCTCTTTGGCTTTATACATCGCAGTATCTGCATTTTTTATCAACTCATCTGAATTTAATCCATGAATAGGATATACCGCAATTCCCATGCTCAAAGAGACATACAGCTCATATTTTCCTATATTAAGACGTCTGTTGATACTAGAGAGTATCTTTTTAGCTATAAGTTCTACATCTTCTATCTCTTTTATAGATGTTAATAAGATAGTAAACTCATCTCCACCTAAGCGAGACACTGTATCTTCTTCTCTTAAATTTTCGATAAATATAGCAGAGACATGACGCAATAAATCATCACCGACCATATGTCCCAAAGAGTCATTTATAAGTTTAAACTTATCTAAATCTATAAACAAAACTGCTATTAGATTATCATTGCGTTTTGATGAAGAGATAGCTTTTTGAAGTCTGTTTTTAAAAAGCACCCTGTTTGGTAACTGCGTTAAAGGATCATAATAAGCCAACTTCTCTATCGTATCTTGATCATGCTGTTTTTGTGTTATATCCATACTAACACCGGTTATCTTTTCAGAGCCGTCACTCTTCTTGCGAACTTTACCTTGAGTATGAATATAGACAATATCACCGCTGCTTTTGACACATCGATATTTTAGATTGAACTGGCTGCCTTTTTGTGTCGCTTGTAAAAAGACATCTTCGGCATACTCTCTGTCATCTTTGTGTATATAGTTTAGAAAACTTCCCCAGCTACTCTCATAATGCTTGGAATTAATTCCTAAAATTCTTAAAAATTCACTACTCATCGTAAATTTATTTTCATTGATTATATATTCCCAGCTGCCGACATGAGCCATTCTCTGTGCATCATTTAAGTGTGATTCACGTTGCACTGCCGATTTTTGCAATTTTTTTACTTTAGAGAGATAATTTTCGATACTGCGAATCATTGTATTTGATGCTTCAGATATAAGACCTATCTCACTTTTATCTCTTTTATTATGTTTAAACGGCAGAGGTTTTTTAGGATTAAAATTACTCATATCTTTTGCTAAAGTTGTTAACGGCAAAATTGTACGATATAAAAAATAACTAAGCAGGGCCAAAAAGATAAAATATATTAGTATAACTACAGCTAAATTTTCATAATATTTTTTCATCATATTATCAAAAACGGCTCTTGAATAGACTAATCTGATTAGCCCTATATCGGTCTTTGAGATAGGATCGGATAATTTTTTTTCTATACTGAAATGATGATGTAATTTATACTCATCAAAAGTCAGCTTATCCCTAGAATACCTCTGTATTATTTTCTCTTTATTTTTAACACATACATATAAAATATCACTAT
>WFND01000096.1 GCA_015484575.1 Helicobacteraceae bacterium | reverse complement strand
GTTCTGTGGAGAAATAACAGCCTCAAATGATTGTTAATAGTCTAAAAACTTACATAACAATCATAATGATACTTAAGTGAAAGGATAAAAATGCAGGTAAAAAGAAAATTATTGGATTTAGTTAGAGATAAGATTAGATTAAAACATTATAGTTATTCAACTGAAAGAACTTACGTATATTGGATAAAGCAGTACATCTTTTTTCATAATAAAAAGCACCCTATAGAGATGGGAAAAGCTGAAATTGAAAGTTATTTAACAAAATTGGCCACAAAAGATAATGTTTCTCCAACTACGCAAAATCAGGCCTTTAGTGCTATCTTATTTTTATACAAAGAGATTTTAGGTGTTGATGTGAGTGAGTGGAATATTCAAGCACTTCGAGCACAAGAGAGAAAACATATACCTGTTGTGCTTACGAAAAATGAAGTAAATTTAGTCTTACAAAATGTTCCACAAGAATACACTTTGTTAGTGAATCTTATGTATGGTTGTGGTCTTAGAATGAATGAAGTACTGAATTTACGCATTAAAGATGTTGATTTCGGATTTAATAAGATATATGTATGGGACTCGAAATCTCTTAAAGACAGAACTGTACCTTTGCCTCAAAAACTTAAAGCTCAGTTGTTGACACAAGTTGAAATTGTTAAAAATCTTCATGAGCAAGATTTAAAAAATGGCTATGGAAGTGTTTTTATCCCTTACTCTTTAGAAAAAAAATATCCTCACTCAAGGTATGAAAAGAAATGGCAATTTCTTTTTCCTATGAAATCTATATCCATCGACCCAAGAAGTAAAGAAAAACGACGACATCATGTTATGCCACAAACATTAGGACGAAATATAAAAGTAGCAGCACAAAAAGCCAATCTAAATAAAAGAGTAACTTCACATATATTTAGACACTCTTACGCAACACATCTATTGCAATCTGGCATAGACTTACGAAGCATTCAAGAGTTACTTGGTCATAAAAGTGTTGAAACTACTATGATTTACACACATGTAGTTTCTGAGATGAACAAAGCAAAGTTAGTAAGTCCATTAGATTTTTAAAAAACTAGCAAATAAGTAAGGAGCATACTCTTTGAATTAATAAGATATTTAGTTGATATGGATATAGATGAGTTTCATTACTACGCAGTGAGTGATATTTGTAAGATAATTATTTGAAGTGATAGCAAATTGATACCAATTTAGGATTTATGAGGAAGTAACAAGGGCTAAATAGCCCTTATTTACGAGGTTGTAACTACTGAGCTACTTCAACAACAACTGGAGTTGATTCCCAAATGCCGTGTTTTGTACAGTACCCGTGAGCTATTAGATTAAGTTTTTTGCCCATTGGACGGATATTGAAAGTCACTTCGGCATGAGATTTTTCGTTACCAAGAGTACCCGGTACAAATGAAGCTGATGCTAATTTAGTGTCACCATTAAACAGTGTTATACTTTCGATATAGTGATCGAAATCATCTGGGTGAGTGTACTCTTGACCCATTTTTACATTTACTGAAAGCATTTCACCTTTTTTAGCTGCACCTTCAACAGTGATAAATGGAGAGTGACGGTCAATTAAATCTTTTTTAGCTTCACGCTCTACAGAATCAATATCTACGTATTTGTTAATTTTTGGCATGTTTTTCCTTTGAAGTTTTTATGTTGAGGGTATTGTAACGTCAATTTCTTTAGTTTAAAACATAAAAGAGATAAGAATTGTCTTAATTAAGATATTTTTAAGAAAGTATGATAAAAGCCATTTTTAGCTAAAATTTCAAAAAAATATTAGGCTATTATCATGTTGCAACCTTTATTGATAGAGATAGGTGTAGAAGAGCTTCCTGCTGTTGCGCTCTTAAAAGAGTTAGAAAATATAGAAAAAAAATGGGCAAAAGTCTTGCAAGACAACGCCCTGTTGTGCGAATTTGAGTTTTATTATACGCCACGTCGTCTGGTTTTATGGCATAGAGAGTTTCCATCAACTCAAGCAGATAGTGTCGAAGAACTTTTTGGTGCACCGGTTGATGTTGCCTACAAAGACGGCAAACCGACAAAAGCAGCAGAAGGTTTTGCACGAAAATGTGGAGTCTCTTTGGATGAGATAACTACAACTCAAAAAGGCTCAAAAGAGATTCTTTACTTTAAAAAAGAGATAAACGGCAAAGAGAGTAAAACTCTTTTAAACTCTATGATTTTAGATTGGATAAATCAGCTCAATTTTGGCAAAAGTATGCGTTGGGGCTCTCTTAGCGAGAGTTTTATCCGTCCTGTTAGATGGATAAATGTAATGCTTTCAAATGAGAGTGTAGATGTGGAGATGTTTGGTATTAAATCAGCTAAAAAAACTTATATTCATAGAATGTCAAGCTTTGATGCTATAGATATTGGCGATATTAAGAGCTATTTTGAGATATTAAAAGAGGGAGCAGTTACTCTGTATCAAGATGATAGAAGACTTAAGATATTAAATGATTTTTCTGCACTCAGCCATAGTGACGGTTTTGATATAGAGATAGATGACGAGCTTCTTGAAGAGGTTGTAGCTATAACAGAACATCCAACAGCACTTTTAGGAGATTTTGATAAAGAGTTTTTACGTCTTCCTCCAGAGGTTATTATCACTTCTATGAAAGAACATCAACGATATTTTCCCGTTTTTAAAGATGGAAAACTTGTAAATAAATTTGTAGTAGTCACAAATGCTTTAACAGATGATTTTTCAAAAGTTATAGAAGGAAACGAGAGGGTCTTGCGTCCACGTCTTGCAGATGGATTATTCTTTTATGATAATGACTTGAAAAACGGTTTAAGTGTTGCCGGTCTTGAAAAGGTTATCTTTATGAAAGGTTTAGGCTCACTAAGCGATAAGATAGAGCGTGAACAGGTGATAGCCTTAAATCTATTTGAACACTATTCCAATCAGATTTGTGAAGAAAACGGCAAAAGTTTACAGGAAAACAGAGAGCTTCTTAAACGTTCTGTGGCTTTAGCAAAAGCTGATTTAATGAGCGAAATGGTTTATGAATTTACGGAGCTTCAGGGTCTTATGGGCTATTATTATGCCAAAGAGTTAGGAGAGCCGGATGAAGTGGCACTTGCTATAAAAGAGCAGTATCTGCCTAGCGGAGAAAACAGTGAGCTTCCATCAACTATTCTTAGCAGTGTTGTTGCTATGTCTATTAAACTTGATACTCTGCTTGGACTGTTTAGTATCAATGAAATCCCGACAGGTTCTCGTGATCCATTTGCATTAAGACGTGCAGTAAACGGCATTGTTCGTATCTCAAAAGAGCATAATCTAAAATTTGATATAGTTGAAAATATACGTGAACTCGGTGCGAATTATAAAGATATTGATTATGAGAAACTAGACAACTTCATCATAGAGAGAATTAATCAATATTATAATGTCAATCCATCTATTATAAAAGCTGTTTTAAATTCTGGTGAACGTGAGCTTTTAGAGCTTCATAAAAAGATAGCTGCAGTTGATGCCATAGCCTCTAGCGAAAGTTTTGCTAGTGTCTTCTCTACTTTTAAACGTGTGGCAAATATCACTAAAGATTTTGATGTTTCAAAAGAGCTACATGTAAAAGAGGAGCTGTTTGAACAAGAGGTAGAAAAAGCTCTATATAAAGCATTTAGAGAAGTTGATACTAAACAATATGAAACTTATGAAGCGAGGCTTGATGCCCTGTTTAGTTTAAAACCTCAACTAGATAAATTTTTTGATGATGTTATGGTAAATGCAGATGATGAAGCTGTTAAAAACAACCGTAAATCTTTAGTAGGTTCTGTCTATAAAGCACTTCTTCATATAGCAGATATTAAAGAGATTAGTGTTTGATATAGCCATAATTGGTGCAGGAATAAATGGTTCTGCACTTGCACACTTTTTAAGTAAAGCCGGGAAAAAAGTTGCTGTTTTTGACGGTAACGGTATTGCAGGTGGCGGTAGCGGGGCTGCTGGGGCTTTTATCTCACCAAAAATTGCCAAAGGCGGAGATTTAAAGGCCATCAGCGATGAAGCTTTTATATTTTCAATGGAGTTTTACAATAAAAATTTCCCAAATTATGTCATAAACTCTCCTCTTTTACATCTCTCAAAGCAGCATGATGAAGATGAAAAGGTACGTTTTTTTAAAGAGCATACCCATCTACATGTAAGCACCCCTGATAATAAACTGCTAGAACTATTAGAACCTATATGCAAAGAGTATGAGTCTATATATCTACAAAATAGTGCCATTGTCAATGCAAAAGGAGTCTGTGAAGCTTTATTGGCAGGAAGTGAGTTTATAAATGAAGATATTTCTACTCTTACATGTAAAGATAATTATTGGGAGTTAAATAATCACAAGGCTTTACATGTAATCATAGCAACAGGAGCATACAAAAAGCTTTTAGAGTTGCCATACATAAACCCTCGTGGAGTCTGGGGGCATAGAGTAGATATTAAAACTTCAACACACATACCGCTAAATATACATCAATTTGTCTCTATATCAGCTTCACATAACGGTTTGGCTGCTATCGGTGCAACGCATAACGTCCACTACCATCCTCAAACTTCTAAAGAGCCTTACGATATATATTTAGGCAGAGAGGAGCTTTTGGCTAAAGCTTCAAAAACTATAAATCTTAAAGATGTTGAGATATTAAAAGATTATACCGGCTTACGTTCCGGTTCAAATGATTATATTCCTATTATAGGCTCTTTAGTAGATGTGCAAAAGACGGTAAAAAAATTACCAAATTTAACAAAGGGTGAAAAATATCCCCCAGAAGAGTTTTTATATTACCCAAATCTATCTATGATAAACGGCACGGGAGGATATGGTTTTGTGTTGGCACCATATCTGGCATCTATGCTTTGTGAAAATATCATAAATAACAGAGCAATAGACAGACGTCTTGAGCCTGTACGTTTTTTCAATAGATGGGTTAAAAAAAATATGTTATCATCACGTTTATAAGGATACAGATGAAAGAAGCTATTGTACTGCTAAATATGGGTGGTCCAAATAATTTGCGTGAAGTTGAGATGTTTTTAAAAAATATGTTTGATGATCCAAATATATTGACTATGAAAAGTTCTCTTATGAGAAAATTTGTAGGAACTATGATTACATTTTTCAGAACAGAAGCTGCTCAGGATATATACTCGCAATTAGGTGGCAAATCTCCAATTGTCGGGCATACTATCAAACTTGTAGAAGCTTTGGGTGCAGAGTTGCCTGAAGTTACTGTTGATTTTGCTATGCGTTATACTCCGCCTTTTGCAACCCAAGTGATAGAGAGATTAAAAGAGCAAAAAGTAGAGAAAATTTATCTAATTCCTCTGTATCCACAATACTCTAGCACCACAACAAAATCATCACTAGAAGATTTTGAAAAAGCACTTCATGAGAGTGATATGGACGCTGTTTTAGTAGAAACGAAACACTTTTTTGAAAATAGAAACTACAATCAAGCCATTATAGAGCGTATCAAAGAGCAGATGGGTGAGAGTAGATATGGAGACTTTGATATTATATTTTCAGCTCACGGTCTGCCTCAAAAGATTGTTGACAGCGGTGACCCTTATGAGCGTCATGTTGAGCGTCATGTTGAGCTTTTAAAAGAGATGATGCAAGATAATAAGATGAATTTTCATCAAGTACATCTCGCATATCAGTCAAAAGTAGGACCTATGCCGTGGCTAAAACCCTCTCTTGAAGATAAGTTGCATACGGTGAGAAACAGAGGAGTTATCATATATCCTATCGCTTTTGCCATAGATAATTCAGAGACAGATTTTGAGCTAGATATTGAGTACCGAGAGGTGGCTCAAAAGATGGGTTTTACAGACTACAGAGTCTGCAAATGTCCAAATAATCACTCACTTTTCGTAAAAGCTTTAAAACAGATGTATGAGAAGATGAAGTCATGAAATTAGTAGTTTTTGATATGGATGGTACTTTGATAGATTCTCAGCTAGATATAACCGAATCTATTAATTTTGTAAGAGAAAAACTTTATAATCTTGACAGGCTTACATGTAAGTATGTAGTAGAAGCTATAAACCGTGAAAAACGAAATCTGCCCAAGCTCTTTTACGGTAGGGAAGTTTATGAAAACGAGGCAAAAGAGATGTTTGAGAAGCACTATCATCAACAGTGCATAAAAAATCCAAGACTATATGATGGCATAAAAGAGACTCTGCAGAGTTTAAAAGAGTGCGGCTTTGTAATGTCAGTAGCTACAAATGCACCTAGCACTTTTGCATCACGTATGTTGGAACATCTTAAGGTTAAACACTATTTTGATTATATCGTTGGGGCAGATTTGGTTAAAAACCCAAAACCACATCCGGATATGCTTGAATATATTTTTGAAAGATACGGCTTTGACAGACATTTACATGTAGGCTGGATGGTTGGTGATAACTCAAAAGATATGGGTGTCGGAAAAAATGCAGGTATAAAAAGTATCTTTGCCACATGGGGATTTTCTGCAAAAGGCGAGGGCGATTTTACAGCTTCATCTCCAGAAGAGATTTTGCAGATTGTGTGTAAATAGGCTACAATAAGAGAAAATTATTTATATTGGGGTTAGTATGTTTAGTGTTGATCTTCTTATCTCTTTTGTTTTAATGGGGCTTCTTTTTTTAAGGCAGATTGCAATTTTTAAAGAGCCAAATAAGATAAACTACTCTCCATTATTACTTGGTATCGGTGCTATCGGCTCTATGGCACATCTGCTTTTAGACCCCTCCCACAGTGATTTTTACATACTGTTTCGTGAAGCTCTATTGCCTATGTTTTTTGGCTTACTTTTGTATATTATTATGAATATTTTACATCAGACACAAGTGGGTATAGAAAATAGACAGCGTAGTGATATTTTAAGTCGTTTTGCCATAGAAGTTGAACATATTAAGAGAAATATAGAGACTTCAGATATAAGATTGAACTCTTTATACGATACCGAATTAGAGATAAAACATATACTTGAAAATTTTTCAAATATAGACTTTACATCTTTAAAAAATATTGAAGAAAATCAGAAGATATTTATAGAAAAGTTTGAAAATATTTTTCAAAGACAAGATGAAGTGTTGAAAACATTTGATACATTCACTCAAGAGAAGATGCCTGATATTGATGCGGTTATACATCGTCATATAGATATATTGAGAATTGCAGAACAAGACCACTATAATCATCTACAAAAATCTATAGATAAGATAACTAACCAAATAGATGAGATAAAAGAGATAGAGCCAAAGGTTATGATTGGTGAAGAGGAGATAAAAGAGGTTGTTTTAAAGATAGATAATCTATTACAGCAGGTAGTTACGGATTTTGAGAGACAGATGATATCTATCCGTGCTCAGAGTGAAGGTATCTCTACGGCTATGAGCGAGAGTGACAATCTTGTCGGTAAAATTCGTGAGCAAGAGGAGCTTATTATGTCGCAACTTCTTTTATCCTCACAAGGTATGACGAAATTACTTGAATATGGCGACAAAATAGAAGATATATACAGACCTCTTTTGGAGCTTACGGATAGATTGACGGATATAAAGAGAGATTATATCAATGCAAAAGAGGAGCTTGATGGATTAAGCACCGCACTGCAAAATGTTGAAGGGTTTCAGTTTGAAAAGATGCGTGAGCATATAGAAAATCTAAGCCAAACACTCTCAGAGAAGATAGAGCAGTCATTAAATAATCTACATGAACATTACAATATAGCTCAAAAAGATATTACAAAAACAGTCAAAGAGTTGTCAAGCAAAGCAAAAATAGCACATAGTTATAAAAGTGAAGATTAGAAATCTCTAATCATAGACTCAACTTCGCTAGGCAAGAGGTGATCTGTTTTAGCTCTGAATTTCAATAGATTTCTTACTATTGATGAGCTTACAAAAGCGTGTTGTAGAGTCGGCATAAGATAGAGTGTCTCTATGGAGTTGTCTAGTGAATTATTTACATATCCAAGTTGTAGTTCATACTCAAAATCACTAACGGCACGAAGCCCTCTTATAAGAACCTGTGCATTTTGAGACTTTGCTAACTCTACTGTAAGATTATCAAAGCCTATAACTTCGACATTTTGTAGATTTTGCGTAGTTGCTCTACACATCTGTATCCGTTGCTGCAGAGTAAACATAGGCTTTTTATCTTTTGAATCGGCAACAGCAATGATAAGCTTATCAAATAGATTTAAAGAGCGTTTTATAATATCAAAGTGACCATTTGTTATGGGATCGAAAGTTCCCGGATATAGTGCTATTTTTTTACTCATTATCATCCCATCTTTTATATAAATCATTTTCAATATTTACTAAATCAAGCCACTTGCCTATCATAAAATCCTCCATCTCTTGTAGCTCTTTTTGCTTTGAGTAGTAAGCCAAAATCGGAGGTGCTATGATAACTCCCAAACGTGATAATTTAAGCATATTTTCCAAAGCTATGGCAGAAAATGGCATTTCACGAGGAGCTAAGAGAAGGGTGCGTCTCTCTTTTATCATAACACTAGCAGACCTTGTTATAAGATTATCGGCAATACCGCAAGATATTTTCGCCAAAGTATTCATACTGCAAGGAACTATAAGCATAATATCGCATTTAAAAGACCCAGAAGCTACAGATGCCCAAATTTCGCTGTTTTTATGTAGTTTAATACCATTTTCTTTTTCTAAAACTATCTGTGCATTATCTGATACAATAAGATGTTTTTCAAAATTTTCAGGTAGTTTTTTTAAAACTCTTAAACCAAGTTCTGCTCCACTTGCTCCGCTTATGCCCACTATAACTCTCATTGAATTTCCACTCTGTTTGCTCCGACAACTTTTGCTTTTAACAGCTTACCGTTACTTTTTCTAATCGTAATCATATCATACAAAGCACCATCTTTTTGTGCTACGGCAGATAACTCTACATGTAAACTTCCATCATTTAATATGACTCTTACGTGTTGATCTCTTTTGACTAGAGCAACTGTTGCAACTTCTCGTTTAGTCACTATTCGACCTTTTTTTAGTCGTATCTTTGCACATAAGTTTGAAGATGCAGAGATCTTAGATAGAGGAGGGGAGTTAAATCTTTTAAATTTTATCTCTTTTATCTTAGTATTGAAAGGGCTTAGTTTCTCTTTTCTAGCTATCGTTCTTTTTGCCATAACAACAGCTATATCTGCCTCCATCTTATAATCAAAAAAGAGCCTTCTTTTGGAGTCTGTTTTTAGATAAAAAGTGCCTCTGTTATAGTGAAAATTTTTTGCGGGAATGATAACTTCATAACTATCAGGCAGTTTTGTCATATAGCTTTTGGGTCTTACATGTAAGGCGGTTATATCTATATTTTTATAGTGACTTTTATAGTACTGTTTTAGCTTTACATGTAAGTTACTCATATCAAAGTTATAATCTCGTATAAAACTTATAATCTTGGCTTTAGAATCTACATCTATGGAGTGTTTTTTGAAAG
>WFND01000095.1 GCA_015484575.1 Helicobacteraceae bacterium | reverse complement strand
TTTTTAGCGTGATTATAGCATTATATCTGTATGAAATTTTTTAAAGAATTAGAGTTAATTATTGAGTCAAAATTACCGCAAGAAAAGATAGAACGCTTTGGTCGTTTTTATGAGCAGTTTCAAAATGATGAGTTGGAATTTGAGGATGATTTTCAGGCAAAAGAGTTCAGTGAGCCCTCTTACAGTGAAGTTTGTACAACTGTCCCACCGCAGGATGTCCCAAAACGCTCCAATCTCACCACAAAAGAAGGGCAAATAAACCTGCTCCATGCTGTAGCACATATAGAGTACTCTGCAATTGATCTGGCTCTTGATGGAGCGTACAGGTTTCAAGATATGCCACGGGCCTATTATTCCGATTGGCTAGAGGTGGCAGATGATGAGATACGCCACTTTTTGATGCTTGAAAAGCTCTTGCGTGAGCTAGGTGCAGAGTATGGCTATATAGAAGTACATGACGCACTCTTTGAAGCCTCTTGCAAAACACAGACTCTGCTAGAACGCATGGCAGTTGTTCCTCGTTATCTTGAAGCCAATGGACTCGACGCGACACCGATGATACTTAAAAAGCTCAAAAAACTGCCAAAAAGTGAAATGATAGAAAAAATCATTCAAAACCTCGAGATTATTCTGCGTGAGGAGGTTAGTCATGTCAAAAAAGGCGATGTCTGGTTTAAGTATGCGTGTGAGAGAGAAGATATTGATGAGAGCATCTATTTTGATATAATCAAAAAATATTATCCACGTGGTTTCTTACGCCCGAATGATTTAAATATAGAAGCAAGAATAGAGGCAGGTTTTTCCTGTTCTGAACTCAAGGTGATGGCGAAAAGAGAAGTTTGTTAATGTTCTTGCATATAAGAGCTTTTATCACTGAATGAGTCTCGTATAGTTAGAAACTCATCTAAATGTTCAAAAAAGAGATTGACAAGTTTTGGATCAAAGTGTTTTCCTCTCTCTTCTTTTAAAAGCTTGAAAATTTTTTCATCGTTCCATGCTTTTTTATAACATCTGTCACTTCCGAGTGCATCAAAAACATCTGCAAGCGCTGTAATACGACCATATATATGGATAGCTTCACCTTTTAGAGCTCGTGGATAACCGCTGCCATCATATTTTTCATGGTGTTCATTTGTAATTATAGCAGCAGTTTTAAGCAGTGGTTTATCAGAATCTTTAAATAATGCATAGCCTATATCGGTATGGGTTTTCATTATTTTCCACTCTTTGTTAGTTAGTTTTCCAGGTTTTGTTAGTATGTCATCAGGTATACCGACTTTTCCAATATCATGCATAGGTGAAGCAGCTGTAATATACTTGACTTCTTCTTCTGAAAGGCCATAAAGCTTTGCTAAAAGTTGTGAATATAGAGCAACTCTTTTTACATGAAAACCAGTTTCCTGACTTCTTGTTTCTCCAATTTCTCCCATTTTAAAGATCAGCTCTTCTTGTGTATTCTCTAAATCTTCATGGAGCCTAACAATTTCTGTAATATCATTTCTAATGGCAATAAACTCTTCGATTTCACCTTTGTGGTCGAGTATAGGGCTGATAGTAGCTTCTACAATATAAAAATCTCCGTTCTTCTTTTTATTTTTAACAATGCCAGACCATGCTTTGTTCGCTAATATTGTGTCCCACATATCTTTAAAGGCTGATTTTGGCATATCTGGATGGCGAACTATGCTATGTGCTTTACCTATTAGCTCTTCTCTACTATAACCAGAAATAGCACAAAATTTATCATTTGCATAGGTAATTCTTCCTCTTTGGTCAGTTTTTGAAACTATGCTACTTCTATCCACTGCATTCTTATACTGGTTTAAAAGTGTAATGCTTCGTAAAATATCATTTTTAAGTTTATACCCAAGAAAGGAACTAAAGAGAAGAATCAGAATTAAAAAAGCAATTTGACTCACAAATTGCAATTGTATGGTATGTGCTTTATGTTGAATGTGAAAATCGATTATGTCAATATAGGATTTTTCCATAGCAGCTATTTTATCTATAATATTAGTTGTTGTGTCAAACCATTTTTTAGGGTCTTCAGTTGGATATTTAAGTTGGAGTAGAGTGTACTTGTTAATTATATTTTCGGTATATTGATATTCCGCACTTGTTGTGATGTCGTGAAATTCATTTAAATAGTGATGTGAGGCTGTCGCATAAAATCTGTCAAGTGAAGTATCATACATTCCTTTTGCATGCAGAACATTATATAAAAGTTTTTTATCTAAAGTATTTTTTCTTGTAAATATACCACTAAAAGAACCTCTTATTTCTCCTAAAGCTTCTTTCATAAATGAGAGGTTTGTGTAAGCTTGTAGTTGCTTTAAAATATGTGTATCATCTATGTTGGTAGTTGTTGTGAGGTAATATTTTTCTAGTTTTTTAATGGTATTGGTATAAAATGAAAATGCTTGTATCGTAGATATATTT
>WFND01000094.1 GCA_015484575.1 Helicobacteraceae bacterium | reverse complement strand
TTATATACCCTCTCACTCCCAAGTGCATCAAAAACATCAGCTACGGCAGTAATTCGTCCATATATATGTATCTCTTCACCTGCTTTAGCATTTGGATATCCTGAACCATCCCATTTTTCATGATGCTCACCAGCTACTGTTGCAGCAGCTTTTAAGATAGGTTTATCGGAGTGTTTGAGCATATTGTAACCTAGCTGGGCATGAGTCTTCATGACCTCAAACTCCTCTTTACTAAGTTTACGAGGAGCATTTAAAATTGCATCAGGGATACCAACCTTACCTATATCATGCATAGGACTTGCCATGTGTAAAATATTTGCTTCGTTGCTTGACAAACCATATAAAAGAGCCAGTTTTTTAGAGTACAGAGCTACTCGTTTTACATGGTTACCTGTCTCTTTAGAGCGAGTCTCTCCAATCTCACCCATAGCGTAGATAATCTCTCTTTGTGTATCTTCTATCTCATCATTTAGCTCAAGTGCTTTAGTTATATCTATAAAATAGGCAAGTATTAACTTCTCTTGGGCTACTGGGACAAGTTCAATTTGAAAATATTTTTTATCGCTTTTGTAAACGATATTGTTGTTTTCTTTAAAATTTAACGCTTCTGCTTGGTTGTATTTTAATAAATCTTCATAAACTAAAACATCTTTTACAAGAGATTTAGCTGGGTCATTTTGAAAAAGTATATTTCCATCATTGTTAAATATAAAAACAGGAGCACTTCTATATTTTGGTAGTAAAGAGAGATAGTAGTTCTCTTTGCTAAAACGGTTGTTGATTTTAAAGATAAAATATACAAAACAAAATTTTGTGTAAGCAGTGTAAAAAATAACAGTAGAAACAATAGCCAATAAAAATGAGTCTGTTAAAAAAGCAAAAAGCATTATAAAAGTAGCAATTATCGCTCTGATATATGAATCTTTATTTGTCATGTTACATTGTGCTTTTTTAAACATATTGGGCTTCCTCTATAAATATTTTACAGATAGTATATCATAAAAAATGTGTAGTCTATGTGTATATTTTTTACACATAGACTACACAGTTAAAAGTTACAATTAGACTATCAAACAAATTAAGGAGTCAGTTATGTTACTCAAAAAAGTTTATACAGAGTTTTCACGCTTAAGTGAATATGGAAAATCGTTAAGTTTGTTGCTTGTGCGTTTTATTGTTGCTTATACTTTTTATGGTCCTGCTATGATGAAGTGGGCAGATATTGATTCTGTTGCAATGTGGTTTGGAAGTATGGGCATTCCTTTTCCAACATTTAACGCGTATATGTCAGCGAGTACAGAAGTTGCAGGCGTTGTCTTACTTACACTAGGGCTTATGACAAGAGCGATTGCTATTCCTCTCCTCATTATTATGTTTGTAGCCATCGCTACTGTTCATGGAGTCAATGGATTTAATGTTATTGTTGATGGAAGTGAGATTGTGAACCCTTGGATAAATGGTCATCATTTTATAGGTACTATTGTTACTTTGCAAAATGGTTTTGAGATGCCACTTTATTACATACTATTTTTACTCGTATTACTCACTCAAGGTGCAGGAAAATTTTCACTTGATAGACTTATCTTTGGCGAAAGAAATTAAGGATTATGGAAACTCTAAGTAAATTATAGCCTCTTTTATAATTTTTAAGAAATTTTATTGTAAGATATGTCCAATGAAATCAATTATTATATTATTTATTATGTGCTTTTTTGTTTCCTTGTCTGCTAATGACACAGTGGACAATAAAACAGATAACTCTTGGGTACTGCAACGCACTAATTTTCAGTATGAAAATGATTTAGTTTTCAATAGTGATAGTGAATACACTTCAGGTATTAAACTGGAAAATATTTACTCTATAAAAGATATATCATCTTCATGGTTAAAGATACCATTTTATTATGATGAAAAAAATAATCACTTTGTATCTATCTCGATAGTACAACAAATCTTTACCCCAGTAGATACTACAAGCAAAAATCTTGTTGTAAATGACCGTCCTTATGCAGGGTGGTCGTATAT
>WFND01000093.1 GCA_015484575.1 Helicobacteraceae bacterium | reverse complement strand
TATAAGAGACAGGTATTGACAGTAAACAATTTTTTGTGTAATATTTCTAAAAAATTTAGGAGAATTATTATGAATTTTAAACCATTAGGTGAAAGACTCTTGTTAGAGCGTGTCGAAGAGGCAACAACTACTGCATCTGGGATTATTATTCCTGATAACGCGAAAGAGAAACCTTCTCAAGGAAAAGTTGTAGCAATTAGCAAAGAGATAGAGGATGTTCAAGTTGGCGATATTATTGTATTTGGTAAATATTCCGGCTCTGAACTTAGTGTAGATGGTAATGATTATCTTATTTTAGATATTAAAGATGCTTTAGGCGTTATTTCATAAATTTTAGGAGTTAAAGATGGCAAAAGAGATTTTATTTTCCGATACGGCAAGAAACGGGTTGGCTCAAGGTGTTCAAAAATTGACTGATGCAGTCAAAGTGACAATGGGGCCTCGCGGTCGAAATGTACTTATTCAAAAAAGTTACGGTGGGCCTTCTATCACTAAAGATGGTGTATCTGTAGCTCGTGAAATAGAATTAAAAGATCCTATAGAAGATATGGGAGCACAACTGGTAAAAGAGGTGTCTTCAAATACGGCTGATGAGGCAGGAGATGGAACAACAACAGCTACAATTTTGGCAAATGCGATTTTTCAAGAGGGTCTTCGTAATATTACCGCCGGTGCAAATCCTGTTGAAGTGAAACGTGGAATGGATAAAGCTACTGAAGCAATTTTAGCAAACCTTAAAGAGTTATCAAGAGAGGTGGCTGATCAAAAAGAGATTGCACAAGTTGCTTCTATCTCTGCAAATTCAGATAGTGCCATTGGTGATATGATTGCAGAAGCCATGGAAAAGGTTGGTCGTGATGGTGTTATTACGGTTGAAGAGGCTAAAGGTATAAATGATGAATTGGAAGTAGTAGAAGGTATGCAGTTTGATCGTGGTTACCTCTCTCCTTACTTTATCACAAATTCTGAAAAGATGATTGCAGAGATTGAAAATCCATATATCTTACTTTTTGATCAAAAAATTTCTAACTTAAAAGATCTTCTGCCTGTTTTAGAACAAGTACAAAAATCAAATCGTCCGCTTTTAATAATAGCAGAAGATGTTGAAGGTGAGGCTATGGCAACACTAGTTGTAAATAAACTTCGTGGTGTCTTAAATATATCAGCTGTTAAAGCTCCGGGTTTTGGTGATAGACGCAAAGCAATGTTGCAAGATATAGCGACATTGACAGGAGGAGAAGTTATCTCTGAAGAGGTCGGTCGTACATTAGAAAGCACTCAGATTACGGATTTAGGTCAAGCTTCTCGTGTTGTTATCGACAAAGACAATACGGTTATTGTTAATGGTTCAGGCGACAAAGCTGCCGTAGAGGCTAGAATCAAAGAGATAAAGATTCAGATAGAGGCAACTTCATCAGAATATGACAAAGAGAAACTTCAAGAACGTCTTGCAAAACTAAGCGGTGGTGTTGCTGTTATCAAGGTTGGTGCAGCTACAGAGACAGAGATGAAAGAGAAAAAAGATCGTGTTGATGATGCTCTATCTGCTACGAAAGCAGCTGTTGAAGAGGGTATCGTTATCGGTGGTGGAGCAGCACTTATTCGTGCAGCGGAAAATATAGAGCTTACAGATTTAGAACATGACCAGAAAATAGGATGTGAAATCATCTTACGTGCCATAAAAGCACCTGCGAAACAGATAGCAGAAAATGCCGGATTTGATTCAGGAGTTGTTGTAAACAATATCTTACAATCAGAAGATAAAAATATAGGTTTCAATGCTGCAAACGGAGAGTATGTAAATATGTTTGAAGCTGGAATTATCGATCCGTTAAAAGTAGAACGTGTTGCACTAACTAATGCAACTTCTGTTTCAAGCTTACTTCTTACAACAGAAGCGACAATACATGAGATACCGGAGGAAAAACCGGCTATGGCTGCTGCACCTGACATGGGTGGCGGCATGGGAGGAATGCCTCCAATGATGTAACTTTAAATCCCTTTTTAGGGGTTTAAAACTTAATCCTTAGCATCAGCTATCGTAAGACAAAAAAGCACCTCTTTTTTCTTTACATGTAAAGCATTAACTGCTTGTGTAAGTGTTAATCCTGTGGTGATTATATCATCAACCAATATAACATTCTCTTCTTCAAAATCCTTACATGTAAATTGACGTGGATTATCTAATCTGTACTGATAACTTTTGCCTGAATAGCTTATGCAATTTTTAGCTTTTAATATATTATATCTCGGTTTTATACTCTTACATGTAAGATATTTATTTAAGATGGCTGTATGTGAATATCCGTACCGCACATTATCATCTATAGCGATAGAGACTGTTCTCTCTTCAAAATAGAAATTTTTTGCAAATTTTTTAAAGGCTATTGAGGCTAGGATATTAAAGATGTAATAGCCTACATTTGTGTGCTTTGTAAGCAATAAATCTTCTATATCTTTATATTTGTAAAATGAGTAAACAGGAGTATTATTTAAGATTTTTCTTGTATAAAGTTTTGGAGTTAGATACTCTTTTTGACAAATTTTACATATATGTGAAAATGAGATATTTTCACATATTAGACAACGCATTAGTCCATCTTTAACACAGACATAAAAGCCTCTTGAGGCAGTTGTACTTTTCCTATGGATTTCATACGTTTCTTACCGGCTTTTTGTTTTTCTAAAAGCTTACGTTTACGGGTAATATCTCCACCATAACATTTGGCAGTAACATTTTTACCCATAGATTTTACCGTCTCTCTTGCTATAACTTTATTACCCAAAGAGGCTTGAATAGCCACTTCAAAAAGTTGACGAGGTACAATCTCTTTCATATTTTTAACCAAAGCACGACCTCTTGACTGGGCTGATGTTCGTGGAACTATAACACTTAGTGCATCTACAACATCACCGGCAACCTTAACATCAAGTTTAACCAAGTCACCCTCTTTAAACTCTGTAGGCTCATAATCAAAACTTGCATAACCTTTAGAGATAGATTTTAGCGTATCGTAAAAATCTACAACTATCTCATTCATAGGAATAGAGTATTCAAGCATTACACGCTCTTCATTTAAGTAATCCATCTTCTCTTGAATACCGCGTTTATTTACAAGAAGATTCATGATATTTCCAAGATATTCACTAGGAGTTATTACCGTAGCACGTACATAAGGCTCTTTTATCATCTCTATTTTTTGGATTTCCGGCAGCTCTGAAGGATTTTGTACATATACCAAAGTACCGTCTGTAAGATAAACATGATAGATAACAGATGGAGCGGTAGCTATTAAATCAAGATTAAACTCTCTCTCAAGGCGTTCTTTGATAACTTCCATATGAAGCATTCCTAAAAACCCGACACGAAAACCAAAACCCAAAGCTACAGATGTTTCAGGCTCGTATGAGAGTGAAGAGTCATTTAGTTTAAGCTTATCTAGTGCATCACGCAGATCTTCAAACTTATCCGTATCTATTGGATATAGTCCTGCAAACACGAAAGGTTTTGCCGGTTCATAATCTCCCACAGACTCTGCCGTAGGATTTTTTGCATCTGTAATAGTATCACCTACATTTACGACTGAAACCTCTTTTAATCCTAAAACAACTATGCCTATCTCACCGGATTTTATGGTTTTTGTTTTATGCTTTTTAAGTGGATGCGGATACATAAGATCCAATACCTGATGAGTCTCTTTGTTACTCATCAACATCACATCCTGTCCTTTTGCTATCTCACCGTCAAATACACGCACCAAAGCCAATGCACCAAGATAGGAGTCAAACCAAGAGTCGTAGATTATAGCCTTTGTTGTAGCATCCGGGTCGCCCTCTGGCTCTGGTATTCGATCTACTATAGCATCGAGAAGCTCACGTATTCCTATGCCAGATTTTGCAGATACCAAAAGGGCATCTGTAGCGTCTATGCCTATGGAGTGTTCTATCTCTTCTGCAACACGCTCCGGTTCTGCTGCGGGAAGGTCTATCTTGTTTATAACAGGTATAAGTTCAAGATTATTTTCCATAGCAAGATATACATTTGCGATAGTTTGAGCCTCTACGCCTTGTGCTTCATCTACTATAAGCAGGGCACCATCGCTAGAGGCAAGAGATTTACTAACTTCATAACTAAAATCAACATGACCCGGAGTGTCTATAAGATTTAATATATAATGCTCACCGTCTTTAACATAGTCAAGTCTAACACTCTGTGCTTTGATAGTGATACCACGCTCTTGTTCTATATCCATAGTATCCATCATTTGAGAACTCATCTCACGCTCACTGACAGAGCCACACTCTTGAATAATTCTATCGGCTAGAGTGCTTTTTCCATGGTCGATATGGGCAATAATAGAGAAATTACGAATATTTTTCAAATACTAATCCTAACTAAAAAGTGAATTAACACTCTCATTGTGATAAACACGACGAATAACTTCGGCAAACAGAGGTGCAACGCTTAAAACTTTGATATGTTGATTATCTTTACATGTAAGGGTATTTGTAGTTATAAGTTCATCTAAATCACCCTTGTTTAGATTCTCATATGCTTTTCCGCTTAAGACCGGATGGGTAGCACATGCCATAACTGAAGTAGCACCATTTGCCTTTAAAGCCGCGGCTGCTTTTACCATAGTTCCCGCAGTATCAACCATATCATCAATCATAATAACATCTTTACCCTCAACATCACCGATAATATTCATAACTTCAGACTCATTGGCTTTTTCACGACGCTTATCTACTATAACCATCTCTAGTCCAAGATTTTTAGCAAAATATCTAGCGCGGGCAACACCGCCAATATCTGGAGACGCTATGATGGGATTTGGGAAATTTTTAGATTTTATATACTCTTGAAATGCGATAGCACCATAAAGATTATCTACAGGAATATCAAAAAATCCCTGAATCTGTCCAGCATGTAAATCCATAGTAATTACCCTGTCTATTCCTGCGGTTTCATACATATCAGCAACCAAACGGGCAGTAATGGGAACACGAGGAGCAGCTTTTCTATCTTGACGTGCATATCCAAAATATGGGACAACAGCCGTAATAGAACTAGCAGATGAACGGCGAAGTGCATCTGTCATAATAAGAAGTTCCATAAGATTATCGTTTGAAGGTGCTCCTGTTGATTGTACTATAAAGACATCACGCCCACGTACACTTTCACTAATCTGAACACTAATCTCACCATCACTGAATTTTTTTACTTCAGCTTTAGACAAAGGCACATCAAGGTTTTCACACACCTCTTTAGCAAACTCTCTACTAGCACTACCTGAAAAAACTTTATAGCCACGCATTATTATTCCTATCTCATTTAATTATGCAATTATAGACAATAATCACTTAGAAGACCTCTTTTTACGTCCTATAATCAGCATTTATCTTAACATACTCATATCCAAGGTCACACCCAAAAGCTCTAAACTTTCCATCTGCTATACCTATATCACAATATATAGTAAATGAGTCTTGTTTCATAACCTTAGAAGCTTCTATTTCTGTCTGTTCATTAAAAAGATTTACACCTTTTTCATACAGTTTTACATCATCATATGCGATACTTAAAGTATCCTCTTTACATGTAACGCCACTTGCACCTATGGATGCAGCGATACGTCCCCAGTTTGGATCTTCTCCGTATAGTGCTGTTTTAACAAGAAGTGAGTTACTTAAAGTTTTGGCTATAATCTCTGCCTCTTCATCACTCTTAGCACCGCTTATCTCGTAAGTGACAAGTTTTGTAGCACCTTCACCGTCACGCACCATCTCTTTTGCCAAAAATTCCATAATAGCCTCAAGAGCCTGTTCAAAAAGTTCTAAATCTACACAACCGCTTTTTGCATTTGCCAGAAGAAAAACCGTATCATTTGTTGATGTATCTCCATCAACACTAGCAGCATTAAATGTCTTTTTATTTACACGTTCCAATATATCTTGCATCTGATCTTTAGATATATCCGCATCACTTGTAATAAAGCATAACATAGTAGCCATAGCAGGATTTATCATTCCTGCACCCTTTGCCATAGCCCCTATACGAAAAGTTTTTCCATCTTTACATGTAAGCTCATACGCTATAGTTTTAGGAAATCTGTCTGTAGTCATAATAGCTTGTGAAGCCGCTGTATCATCTTTACATGTAAGCTCAAATTTTAAAGCGGCATCTACAATCTTCTCTTTTGGCAATCTAACACCTATTACACCGGTTGAACTCATTAGCGGATTTATAATACTTTTATGTTTTTCACTTATTACATGTAAAATATCATCAATATCATCTAAGCCCTTTTGACCTGTCATCGCATTTGCATTTTTAGAGTTGATTAGTATAAAGTTACTTTTAGAGATATTTTTAGCATGAGCAACAGGTGCGGCAGCCATCTTATTTGTGGTAAAAACAGAAGCGACTTCGCAGAGAGTATCACTATATATAAAAGCTACATCTTTCGCACCATCTGGTTTCATTCCGGCACTTATGCCATCTGCAAAAAATCCATCAGCAACACAGACACCGCCGTCAATCTTTCTCATATTAGACATAACTAAGCTCCTTGGGTTTTTTTCTAAGAGGTATCAGCTCTTTTACCATTTTAATTCCCTTATGTGTACCGACAATAAGAAGTTTTGATTCACTCATAATCAACATATCACCTTTTGGCATAGCGGTAAATTTACCGTTTTGCTTGGTCATACCCACTACAGAGACATTTGCTATCTCTCTTAGATGTGACTCTTTTAGTTTTTTTAGTACCAACCAACTTGTTTTGGGTATAAATATCTCTTCCATATCCAAAGGGGTATCAGTTTTATATAAAAACTCTTCTAAAAGATTTTCCATATCCGGACGTGATGCCATAACGCCTATGCGTTGTGCTGTCAGTTTTGTCGGTGACACAACTGTATCTGCACCCAATTTTTTAAGCTTATCCACATCGTTATCACAATCTGCCGAGCTTATAACATAGTATGGGCGAGGCAATTTATGTTCTTGTTCAAAGAGTCTTGTAGAGGCGATAAGTGCGATATTGTCAGCTATAGAACTAGAGAGTGTGATAAGTCCTTTTGCCGAACTCATATGTGCTTTTAACATAGCTATATCTGTATGAGGCTCCTCTTTAAGAAAATATGGATATTTATATTTTATTGCTATCTCTTGCATATCTTCTCTTGGGTCTATCACGACAAAAGGTATATGATTATGACGCAACTGTTTTGTTAACTCTATCGTATAGTCATTATGATAACAGACTACAAAATGTTTTTTCATACGTGCTATTTGATACAGCATGTGTCGCTCCTTAAATATTGTGCCTATATGTCCCTTGTTTAATGCTGCTACCAAGATACCCATTGCTATTGAAAAAACTGCAAATCCGGATATGATAAGAGTAATCGTAAATATACGTCCCAAATCAGATATAGGTGCAATCTCTCCAAAACCAACGGTTGTAAATGTTATCCCTGTCTGATAGATAGCATCCATCAATGTAAAATCTTCTATTACAACATAACCGATAGTACCGACTAGCATGGTTAAAACCGTAAGTATCAGTGGAAGTTGAAAAGGTCTAAATTGATTGTATATATCCGGTAAGATAGAGGGGTCTGGCTTAGGAGTCTCCTCCCAATTAAGCAAAAGGCGAATCTTTTTAATCAGATTCAACATTTTACCTTATGTATGTTTATGAATTTTTTTTCAGTGTGCGAAGTTCAGAAGCCGCTATTCTAACTTTTTTAGTTGTACCATCTTCAAGAGTGATGCGAACTGTTCTTAAGTTAGGTAAAAAACGACGTTTTGTTCTGTTTTTCGCGTGAGAAACATTGTTTCCGCTCATTGGACCTTTGCCACTAATAGCACATTTTCTAGCCATATTCGAGCTCCTTGCGTAAAATTTTGTGGCGAATTATATCCTAAAAAACAAAATAGTATCTTAAAATGATAAAATTTTAATCTTTAAAGATTACTTTAACTCATAATAGATAAAATGTATTTTATATTTCAAATTTAACTAAAGATTCTAAAATATGATTACAGAAGAAGAGATTAGTCAATTTATAAAGAAGATTCCTCCGACACCGGTTATCTTAAAAGCAACTGTCAATTTTGTTAACGAAGGTGAGTTAACCAAAGCCGCCAAAGTTGCGGCTAAAGATCCGGCACTTAGTAAGTATCTGATAACTTTGGTAAATAAACCTATCTATGGTTTTCGCAATGAGGTTCATGATCTATCTCAAATATTTGGTATCTTAGGAACATCTGGTGCAAAACAGGTCTTATACAGTTATATGCTCTCACTGCTTTCTCCATCAAAATGGGAACTCTTTAAGCTGAACAAAGCTCTCTTTTATGACCTACAAGCACAACTTAGTATGAGATGGAAAAAGATATTAGAACATTTGAATATAGATGATAAAGATATATCAAGTGCCATCACACTTCTTCCTGCTAGTATCATAGTGTGTGAGGCTCTTTTTAAAAATCACAAAGAAGATGTAGCCTTACTTCGTTCGGTTAAAGAGCTTGATTATAATACGATACTAAAACGTTTAAGCGGGTTTGATCTGTTTGACATTAGTGAAAAAATCGCAACTACATGGGAATATCCGGATAAAATATCTAAAATCATACAGGCTGCTTCGGGAGTAAAACCATCAGATGATGAGCAGATAAACCTGCTTGGAAAATGGATGCATTTACAACTTTTTTATACACTGAGTCAAGTTGCATACATAGAAGCAGGACTTAATGATTTTGTAGATTTTCAAGTTGAATATGTGCAAGATATATATGAAGAATTTTCACTTTTATCGGAGCAGTTATGAGAGCTGTAGTAAAAGATGGAATTGGTGTTTTTAATCCTCAAGGTTTTTTAGATGGAAACAACTCCCCCGTTTTATTGACCATAGACGATATAAAAGCGACTGAGCAGTTAAAAGTGGATATGATCTTAATCTCTCTGAAAAAAGTTATCTTTTTCAACAAAAACGGTTTGGATATATTTGTCAAACTTCTTATCAATTTACGCTCAAAAATGCATATAATAATCGGTTTTTGCGATTATGATCAGAAAAAATATAGAGCTATTATGAAATTTTACGAGAAAGATATAAACTTTTCACTCTTTCGTACCCAAAAGATAGCTTCACTATTTGCATCAACAAACAGAGCAGATGCTCATACGGTATTGGTCTATAATGATGATGCTTCTCAACGCTCTACTATGGCAATTGAGCTTTTCGATCACGGTCACAATCCCGTAATAGCTCAAAATAAAAGAGATTTTGAAGAGAAAAAACAGAATAAAGACGCATATTTTGCTATTGTTGAAGATACTTTTCTTGGTCTGTTTGGGCATAAAGTGGCCTCAAGAGTCAGCGGTAATGCAGTCATATATACCGTCTCTAACTATCTTGATGCAGAGATTTCAGATAATTTCAATCTAACATACCATATGAACTCTTTAAATGTAGGATTTAGACTCTTTATCATAGATGCGTATAAAGTTGTCTCTATGAATATTCACGCCTTTAATTTTTTTGCAAAACTATCATCTGCAGCCGCAGAATACAATGCTACCATCTGTTTTGTAGGACTCACATTTGAGAAGACACCAGAAAAGTTTAAAGAGGATTTAGAAGATTCCGGAATTATGTTTTTTGACAATATGGATGATATATTAAAAGATAAAGAGTTGCTTGAAGAGCTTGGTGCAGGAGGCTCAACAGCAGTAAAACACAAACGTACTATAAATAAAGTCATAGTAAATGAACTTCCACGTTTTATAGATGCAACCGTCTCAACGATAGAGATGATGACAAATGCAACAGCAAACAAAGAAGCAGCTTCAATAGACCAGCTTCACATTCCCGACACAGAAAATAAATTAGCAAGTTCAATAGGTTTTTATGGAGATATGGATGGAATGGTAATTTTGGTTTTTCCTAAAGAGATTGCTAAGAAAACATGTGAAATTTTAATTGGTGAAGAGACGGATGATGAAGAGGCTATACTTGATGCTTTAGCTGAACTTGTAAATATTATAGGCGGTAGAGTTAAGAGTCTTTTGGGTGAATATAAAGTTTCAGTTGATATAACTCTGCCTAGAACATATAATAACTTAGATAGTCTCTTAGAGATGATTCAAGGTAAAAAAGGTGTACAAGTTGACCTTAATTTTGACAATGATAAGTTTATTTTCTTTTTAACTCGGTAAAATTACAAAAAAATTTAAGGTTTATATATGCTCGTAGCTCCTAGTGTTTTATCTGCTGATTTTGGTAATCTTGATAGAGATGTAAAAGCGATATGTGAAGCTGGATGTGATTTAGTCCATGTTGATGTGATGGATGGACATTTTGTCCCAAATTTGACAATAGGTCCGGTGGTTGTCTCTGCTATAGCCAAAGCTGCAACAAAACCTCTTGATGTTCATCTTATGGTTGAAAATAACACCTTTTTTGTAAATCTCTTTGCTCCTTTAAAGCCCAAATATATCTCTTTTCATATAGAACAGGAAAAACATCCCCATCGTCTCATTCAACATATTCGCTCTTTAGGTATAAAACCTGCCATAGCCCTAAACCCGCATACTCCGTCTGATACATTAGAGTATCTGATAGAAGATTTAGATATGGTTCTTGTGATGAGCGTAAATCCCGGATTTGGTGGACAGAGTTTTATACCAAATGTAGTTGATAAGATAAAACATCTTAATGAACTTCGTAAACGTAAAAACCCAAACTGCCTTATTGAGATTGATGGTGGCGTAAGTGATAAAAATATAACTATATTAAACGATGTTGGAGTAGATATATGTGTTGCAGGAAGCTATGTTTTTAAACATAAGAGCTTAAAACAAGCCATACAAGCACTGCATATATGAGAGTAAAAATTTGTGGGATTACAAACATAAAAGATGCCTATAGTGCAATAGACTCCGGTGCTGATGCACTTGGATTTGTCTTTTATAAAAAATCGCCCCGATATATATCTGCTAAAGATGCCTCAGCTATTATAAAAAAGCTTCCTCCCTTTGTTGAAAAGGTAGGTTTACATGTAAATGAAAATTCCAAAACTATAAATGAGATTGCAAAACAGGCAAAAACCACACTTTCGCAGATACATTTTGAAGCTGATGAGAAACTATTTGCCAATCTAAATCATCCATACATTAGGGTTATACGGGCAAAAACAGAAGATGACTTGACACTTTACGCAGATGAATATCGCTTGATAGATGCCTACTGTGAAGCTTATGGCGGTATGGGAAAACAGCTAAATCTTGATTGGTTTAACGATATTGACTGTTCTAAAATTATTCTTGCGGGAGGATTAAACCCAAAGAATGTATCTCTTACATGTAAGTATAATTTTTATGGAGTAGATGTCAGTAGCGGTGTTGAAATATCTAAGGGAATCAAAGATAGCGAAAAGATTTCAAAATTTATAAAAGAGAGCAGATGTCATTAGAGAGTAAAACTATAAAGCTTCTATCTAAAAAAGGTCTTCCAAAGGCTCTGTTTGACAATGCTTACTCACAGATACAGCGTGAACTTTTTTTGGCTCAAGGTCTTGAGATAGAGCTACAAGAAGACAATAAATATCGTTTTGCCACAACAAGAATTCCCATAGATAAAGCAACATTTTGCATAGTAGATATAGAGACAAACGGCTCAAGAGTGGATAAGCATCAGATTATAGAGATAGGTGCTGTTAAAGTTCAAAATCGTACGATAATAGATAGATTTGAGTCACTAGTCGCATGTGATGATATATCTGAACATATAACAGAGATTACGGGAATTGACAGTAAAATGACAGCAGACGCTCCCAAGCTTTCAGATGTGATGCAGGAGTTTCGTATGTTTTTAGCAACTGATATTTTTGTTGCTCATGATGTGAAGTTTGATTATAATTTTATATCGGCAATGATGCAAAGATGTGGTTTTGAAAAACTTTTAAACAGAAAGCTATGCACCATTGACTTAGCAGAGAGAACTATCTCATCATACAGATACGGACTCTCATACCTAAATGAGCAGTTAGAGTTATATAAAGATGCTACACACCATAGAGCCTTGTCAGATGCAATTACAGCAGCAAAATTATTTAAACATACACTAGATTTTTTACCAAAACAGGAGATTAAAAGTGCAGAAGATCTGCTAAGATTTTCTAAAGAAGCTTCAAGATTAAAAAGACCAAAGTTTGATCCGGCTTATGTGGAAAAAGAGGTAGAAGATTAATAGCATTATTTTGCAACAAGTCTAATCTTTACTTTCTACTCTCTCTTCAAACTCTCCAATACTAGTTAGACGTTCATATCGTTTGTCCATACGCTCTTGCGAATTCATCTCTCTTAATTGATGAAGTGAATCTAAAAAATATTTTTTTATAGCATCAGCTGCACCCTGTTTGCTTCGGTGTGCTCCGATAAGAGGCTCATCTATAACATCATCGATAAGATTTAACTCTTTAAGGTCTGTACTAGTAATCTTAAGAGCTTTTGTAGCGGCTTCCACCTTTGAAGGATCATTCCATAAGATAGCAGAACAACCCTCTGGAGATATAACACTAAATACCGAATATCTCATCATAGCAAGACGATCAGCTACACCTATTGCCAATGCACCGCCACTACCGCCTTCTCCGATAACAACAGAGATAGTCTCCGTATTTAAACGAGAAAGTTCTAGTAAATTACGAGCAATCGCTTCACTCTGATTACGCTCTTCAGCACCTAAACCGGGATATGCACCCGGAGTATCTATAAGCATCAAAACAGGAATACCGAATTTTTCAGCCATCTTTGCAGCACGTAAAGCTTTTCTATAACCTTCAGGATTTGGCATACCAAAATTGCGTTTTAGTTTATTTTTAGTGCCTCTACCTTTCTGTTCACCGATAAACATAACACGCTCACCATCAATAAGACCAAGATAACAGATAATAGCTTTATCATCCGCAAAATGACGATCACCGTGAATCTCATACATATCTGTCATGATAAGTTTTGCATAATCTAATGAGTATGGACGATCTGGATGACGTGCTAACTGTAACTCTTGATAAGGAGAGAGATTTTTATATGTTTTTTCGACCTCTTTATCAAGATCTTTTTGAAGAATTTCAACAGCCTGATGGTCATGACGCACTTGTGCTAAAGCAATATCTTCTTGTATCTGCTGAATTTTCTTTTCAAAATCTAAATAAGTTGCCAAAAATCAATCCACCTTTTTAGATTTTTTTGAAGATAACAACACCATTTGTGCCGCCAAAACCAAATGAGTTACTCATAACAACACTCAAATCTGCCTTACGAGCTTCATTTGGAACATAATCAAGATCGCAATCCGGGTCCGGTGTAGTGTAATTAATAGTGGGAGGAATAATCCCATCACGCATCGCCATAAGAGATATAACAGCCTCTATACCACCGGCTGCGCCGAGACAGTGACCTATCTGACCTTTTATAGAGCTTACAGGAGGACAGTTGTCTTTTCCGCCAAAAAGCTCTTTAATAGCAGCCGTCTCATTCTTATCGTTTATTGCTGTTGATGTTCCGTGTGCATTTATATAATCGACTTTCGGCTCACCTGCCATTTTATAAGCAGCTTTCATAGCACGAGCAGGACCGTCAAGACTTGGTGTAGTTATATGACTAGCATCTCCGCTCTCACCAAAGCCGATAATTTCACCATATATATCCGCACCACGAGCTTTTGCACTTTCGTACTCTTCTATAACAAGAGCCGCAGCACCTTCACCCATAACAAAACCGCCACGATCTGCATCAAAAGGACGAGAAGCTTTTTTTGGCTCATCATTGCGTGTTGAGAGTGCTTTCATAGCAGCAAATCCACCTACACCTGCACCTGTAACAGCAGACTCAGCAGAAACAACCAGCATACGCTCTGCACCGTTACACATAATAGTTTTAGCAGCCTCGGCAATAGAGTGAGTTCCTGCAGCACAAGCAGTAACGGCAGAGAGATTTGGTCCTTTAAGGCCATGAGCGATAGATACAAATCCACCAAGCATATTTACAAGTGCAGATGGAATAAAAAACGGAGATATTCGTCTAGGACCACGAGTTTCGATGATAATAGAATTTTTCTCAATCGCAGGTAATCCACCGATACCAGAAGCAGCACTTACTCCAAATCTCTCTTTGTCTATATCTTCAGGTAATTTAGCATCAGCTATAGCTTCTTGTGCCGCTTTCAGTCCTAAATGGATAAAACGATCACCTTTTTTAACCTCTTTGGCTTCCATAACCGTTGAGGGATCAAAATTTTTAACTTCACCGGCAATTTTTACCGAATATTTTTCAGGATCGAAAATTGAAATTGTATCTATACCGCACTCACCATCGCAAATCGCTTTGAAAGCACTCTCTTTATCATTGCCTACCGCATTAATCATGCCGATTCCAGTCACTACTACTCGTCTCACTCTCGCTCCTGTGTGATGTACTTATTTTATAATTAAAACATTAACTAAAAAATAAAAACACCGGGACAACTGTCCCAAGTTTAGAGGTGTCTTTTTACGTTCTACTTGTTTTCGATATAATCTAATACGTCTTGAACAGTTCCGATTTTCTCTGCTTCATCATCTGGAATTTCAATATCAAATTTCTCTTCAAGAGCCATTACAAGCTCTACAACATCAAGGCTGTCAGCACCTAAATCTTCTACAAATTTTGCCTCTGGTTTTACCTCATCTGGGTTAACACTTAGTTGTTCAACTACAACTTCTTTAATATCGTCGATTAATGCCATGCTTTAGCTCCTGTTTTTAAGTATAAATATGAACGCAATTATATCACAGAAATCTTAAAAAAGTTTCTGCTTTAAGCCATATTCATTCCGCCATTTACTTTTAATGTCTCTCCGGTTATATAGCTTGAGTGATCTGAAAGTAAAAAAGCTGTAGCCTCTGCCACCTCTTTTGCATCTCCAAAACGTCCCATAGGTATCTTTTGTGTAAAAGAGGTTTTAATCTCATCACTTAACTCATCAGTCATATCAGTTGCTATAAATCCCGGTGTTATCGTGTTGTAACGAATACCGCTAGTTGCAGCTTCGATTGCAAAACTTTTGCTCATTGCTATCAGACCACCTTTTGATGCAGCGTAGTTTGTCTGTCCCGCATTTCCCGTTTCACCAACTATAGAAGCTATATTTACTACTGAACCAAACTTCTTTTTACGCATCACTTTCATAGACTCTCTGCAACCTATAAATGCCGATTTAAGATTAGCTTCGATTACACTCATAAACTCATCTGTCTTCATTCTCATTGCCAACTTGTCTTTTGTAATTCCCGCATTGTTTACTAGATATGAAAATTCACCGTCACTATCTATTATGGTTTTTATAGCATCTGTAAATGCTTTCTCATCTGAAACATCAAAACCTATAACCGCAGCACGTCCACCGGCAGCTTCTATCTCAGATTTTACAGCATCGGCAGCTTTGGCACCACTGCGATAATTTATCCACACTTTCAGTCCGTAAGAGGCTAAAACTTTTGCTATTTCAGCACCTATTCCTCTGCTAGAGCCTGTTATTAAAACATTTTTCCCACTAAATTTCATCTTGTTTCCTTTGTTTACATGTAAAGATTATATTAGAGCGTGATCCATCTCTTTTGGAATCTCTAACTCCATCAATTTCAATACCGTTGGAGCGATATTGTTTAATCCGCCTGACTCAACCTTCTCTATTCCTTCAGCTATTACAAAGCACCAAACTTTGCCTACTGTGTGATTTGTAAGAATATTGCCATTTTCATCACGCATCTTTTCGCAATTTCCATGATCTGAAGTTAAAACAACTCTATAATCACTCTCTTTTGCTTTTTCCAAGATAAGCCCTAGCTCTTCATCCACACTTTCAACTGCTTTTATAGCTGCTTGAAGATTTCCTGTATGACCTACCATATCTCCGTTTGCAAAATTTACGACAATAAGGTCTTGATTGTCATCTATACCATCACGTACGGCTTTACCGACTGCAGGAGCACTCATCTCAGGCTGCATATCGTATGTTTTTACATCCGGACTGGGTATAAGAACTCTTGTCTCATTGAGATACGGCTCATCTATTCCTCCATTTAGGAAAAAAGTTACATGTGCATACTTCTCAGTTTCAGCAGTATGTAACTGACGCAAACCCGCTTTGGAGACGACTTCTGCTAGAGTATTTACGGGAGCATCTTTCTTAAATAGTACTGGATAATCAAAAGATTTGTCATACTCTGTTAAAGTTGCCACTTTTACATTAATGTATTCTCGTTTAAAGCCGCTAAAATCTTTTGAACCTATGGCGGTAGTTATCTCACGAACCCTGTCACTTCTAAAGTTTGCTATCAAAACTCCGTCATCTGATTTAAAACCATCATATCCTCTAAATGCGGTTGGAAGTATAAACTCATCCGTTATATCATCTTTGTATGAGTTTTGTATATAATCGTTTACGGAGTTTTCGCTTAATGGTTCAGCTTTCACGATAGCATCATACCCTTTTTGCACACGCTCCCAGCGATTATCTCTATCCATCGTATAAAAACGTCCGCCTATTGTTGCTATTTTTATCTTCTCATCTGTATGTTCTTGAATCTGCTCTAAGTAGTGTTTTGCAGATGTAGGAGAGACATCACGTCCATCTGTTATAAGGTGTAAAAATATCTCTTTATCTAAATCTGCGGCTATCTCTGCAAGACCTATGATGTGTTCTATATGAGAGTGAACTCCACCATCACTCATAAGTCCTATAATATGCAGACGTTTTGAGTTATCAAGAAGATTCACAAAAGCTACATTTTTTGCTAAAGTTCCCTCTTGCAGTGCTAGTGAAATTTTTACCAAATCCTGATACAAAACACGTCCGCTACCGATACTCATATGTCCAACTTCAGAGTTTCCCATCTGACCTTCAGGCAACCCGACACTTAAACCGAAAGTATCTATTAGAGAGTGAGGCACCTCTTTAAAAAGTCTGTCATAGGTAGGCTTTTTTGCTTGATAAAATGCGTTTGCCTCTGTATTTGAATCGTAACCTATCCCATCTGTAATGATTAATATTGCTTTTTTAGACAGAGAGAATCCTTTTTTAACTAAAATTTGGGTGCAATTATATTAAAATGTCACTTTTAACTGCCTTTTAAGTAGCAGAGCATAAATAATTTCATAGTTATGAACTACTACTTGAGTAATTTTTTTAAGGAATCACTAAATTTATGCTCTATTATCTATATAGTTATTTTGACATTAATATCTTACAATACATCACCGTTCGTGCCGGTATAGCCTTTTTTATCGCTCTGTTTATCACTCTTTTTATTATGCCGTTATTTATCAGATGGGCTGTTAAAACATCTTCTCATCAGCCTATTAACGAGTATGTACCTGCTCATAAGCAAAAAGCAAAAACTCCGACCATGGGAGGCATCATATTTATAGGTGCTACGATAATCGCATCTGTATTAACTATTCAGTTTAATAATCTTTACGCATTAGGTGCGATTTTAGTATTGATTCTTTTTAGTCTGATTGGATTTTATGATGACTGGGGCAAGATAACAAACAAGGCAAATTTAGCTGGACTTAGTGCTAAAGCAAAACTACTTTTTCAGATACTGGCAAGTCTTTTTATCTCTATTTTTCTCTTCTATTTTGCCTCTTTTAGCAGTGAATTATATCTTCCGTTTATGAAAAATCCTGTATGTGATATGCACTTTTGGGCTATAATCTTTTGGGTGCTGATAATAATAGCTACTTCAAATGCAGTTAATCTAACTGATGGACTTGACGGTTTGGCTACCGTTCCATCTATTGCGGCACTTACCTCTTTAAGTGTTATTATCTATATTATCGGTCATGCGGGATTTAGTAAATATCTTCTAATGCCAAACATAGCAGTTGGCGAAGCAGTAATCGTAGGTGCGGCACTTATAGGTGCTCTTGTCGGCTTTTTATGGTTTAACTCTCATCCCGCTGAGGTATTTATGGGAGACAGCGGCTCTTTAACCATAGGTGCTTTCATAGGATATATGGCAATTATCGGCAAAAGTGAAATCTTGCTTATACTTATAGGTTCTATTTTTGTTATAGAGACCATATCTGTCATATTGCAAATTGGAAGCTATAAGCTTCGTAAAAAACGTATCTTTCTTATGGCACCGATACATCACCATTTTGAGATGAAAAAATGGGCTGAAAATAAGATTATAGTCCGTTTTTGGATTATAGCTATACTCTCAAATCTTTTAGCTCTAATCACTTTAAAGATTCGATAGATGCAAAAAATAAGTTGCTTTGGATACGGAATAACCACAAAAGCTATCGCTAAAAAGTTTGGAGCTTGTATCTTTTATGATGACAATGTAAGCAGACCTTTTAAAGATAAATACGGCAACCACTTAAAGCCCGTAAGCGAGTTTAATCCCAAATACTCCTCTCTTGAGATACCATCTCCGGGAATACCTCCTTATCATCAACTTATAAAAAGCTCACTTCATCTAAAAAGTGAATATGACCTTTTTGCTTCTGATATGCCTTTTTCTATCTGGATAACAGGTACAAACGGAAAAACCACGACTACACAGATGATGCAACATCTATTGAAGCACAGAGGTTCACAAGCCGGTGGAAATATAGGAATACCTTTAGCACAGTTAGATACTAAAAGTAGTATATGGATACTAGAAACAAGCTCTTTTACACTACACTACACAAATGAAGCTAGAGCAAATATATATGTGCTTTTACCCATAAAGCCTGATCATCTTGATTGGCACGGTAGCTTTGAAGCCTATGAGAGAGCAAAGTTAAAACCTATTGCAACAATGCAAGAAGGTGAAGCTGTTATACTGCCACGAAAATATGCAGATATTGACACTCCCGCATTTTTAATACCCTATGACGATGCGGATGATTTGGCAGAGTATTTTGGTATTAACATAGACAAGATTAAATTTAAAGGGGCTTTCTTACTCGATGCTGTTATTGCTATGGGTGTTGATAAGATTCTTTTTGATAGTGTTGATTATGAGAAGATAAACAGGTTTATTATAGAGCCACATCGTCAAGAGGAGCTGTATGATTACAGAGGGAGAGTCTGGGTAAATGATACAAAAGCGACAAACATTGACGCGACAATACAAGCTTTAAAAGTTTACAGAGATAAGAAGATTCATCTTATAATAGGCGGGGATGATAAAGGTGTCGATTTAAAAGAGCTGTTTGAGTATATGAGTAGCTTACATGTAAGAGTATATCTTATAGGAACAAATCAAGATAAAACTTCTAAATTATCTGATAAATTTAATCTAAAATACCTTACATGTAAGAGTTTAAAAGATGCTATAAGCTCGATAGACAAAGTTCATACACAAGATAGTGTAGCTCTGTTATCTCCCGCAGCTGCTAGTCTTGATCAGTTCACATCTTATGCTCAGCGTGGAGATATTTTCAAAGATGAAATAAAAAAATTAAGCTGACTTTTAGAAGTAGCTGAGTATAATTTCGCCCTATTAAAAGGCCTGTTAGCTCAGTCGGTAGAGCAAATGACTGAAAATCATTGTGTCCTTGGTTCGATTCCGAGACAGGCCACCACCTCTTAAAACTCTTTAACCAACTCTTTTTTGCTAGATATATATC
>WFND01000092.1 GCA_015484575.1 Helicobacteraceae bacterium | reverse complement strand
CTATTTCTAAAGTTTTATTTTCATCATCTTCAATAATTTTTTCCCAATCATCTTTAAATAAACCATCAATACGACCATCTTCTTTAAAGTCTTGGTAAAACCTTTGTGCATAAATTTGAAATCTATTTAACGGTTTTGCCACTACCTTTACTGACGATAAAGAGAGAGATTTTGATAGAGAAGCAACCCCAGATGTAGATTCCTCCTCAATAACTTTCAAAAATGTTGCAGAGAGAAGTAAAAGATTGATATTTTCCTCTTTAAGTGATGAATTCACATCATATATATCAAGTTGCGAAGCGTTTACATTTTTAGAAAGATTAAATACTTGCTGCATTACATCTTTTGTCTGTTTTACTGCATCAGTATATGATATGCCTTTTTGCATCAAATCTAAAATTCGATTTGCTTCTAAAGCGGTAAACAGATTTATATTTACAACACTCTCTTTGGAAAAGTCTACAAGTGCATTGAGCACAATAGTATCACTCGTAACCTTGCCTGTATATTCATTAAAAAAATGCCCTTCAGCAGTTACATAGGTTAAACCCTTCCATGTAATATTTAATTTATACTCTCCATTTTTATCTATTACAGCACTAACTGCCTTACCAACAAATGCTCCATTTGATTTGACCTGTTGTACTTGAATATCCCCATCTACAAAAGCCCCCTTTTGTACAAATCCACTCATATTTGAACGAGAATCACTTTTAGATGAAGATGATGAGCCTCCTCCTCCACTACATCCACTAAACGCAGTAAAAATAACTACCGCAAGGATGAGAAATATATTTTTATTCATTAACATCACGAACTCCTATATCTAAGTTGTTATGTGTTAATTATAAATTATAAACATTGCAAAAACATTGCAATTTATATATGTAGCTTGTATCCTATGGAGTGAAGAGTCTCTATAAACTTATAGTTGAGTTTCGCTCGAAGCCTGCTGATGAGGGCTCTACGGGTATTTTCATTACTCTCTTTGTCCGGCCATATTTCGTTTTCTATCTCATACAAAGAGAGCACACTGTTTTTTGTACTTAAAAAGAGTTTGAGTAGTTCTAACTCTTTTTTTGTCAAATGAATGCTCTGTGCATTATGAAGCAGTTCATCACGCTGGGTATCGAACGAGAACTCTTCATCAAATATCACATCACCTCTTCGTTGATGCTCCTGCGCATGACTTAAAGCTATTTTCATCGCTACACGCAGCTCCTCTCGGTTAAAAGGTTTTACAAGGTATGCACTTGGCTTGGTTTTGATGGCACGCTCTAAAGTCTCATCATCACTAAAGGCACTAATGTAAATAATAGGAATCTTCTGCCACGATTGAATCGCCGCTGCGCATGCTATGCCATCCATATCTCCCTCAATGTAGACATCCATCAGAATCAGTTCAACTGCCTCTTTTTTCAAAAGTGCCAGACATGCCGCTGCGTTTGGAAAAGTAGCTACGACCTTGTAACCTAAGCTTTGCACAAAACCCTCAATCTCCATCGCAACAATACTCTCATCTTCAATAATTACAACATTTTTCATTCACTAAACCTTATCGTACAGTTAAAATCTCTATCTTTTTGCAGCGTAAATGTACCGTGGAGCTGGTTTTCAACAAGTGCGATAATAAGCTTCATACCCAAATGCTCTACACCAACATCATCAAGTAAAAATCCTGTGCCATTGTCTTGTAAACGCAGCACATAGCGCCCCTCTTTTTCATACATCTTTATGCGAATGAGTATCTGCTCTTTTTGCACATATTTTATGGAGTTTGTCACCAATTCATTAACAATGAGTCCCACATATCCGGCACTGCGTAAAGGCAGCAATATATTTCGTATGTCATATTCATAATGGATATTTTTTTGTGAGAGTGCTTTTATATCTTCACACAACTCTTCAATGTAAGTAGCCATATCTATCTTTTGCAGATTTTCTTTTATATCGAGTATCGTATAGATTTTGGCAATGGAGTTAATGCGCCCCTCCAACTTCTGTAGTCCTGAGTGCAGCGCCTTATCTTCTGTCTCATCTTCCTGCATACGCACAAGCGAGAGTATCAGCTGCAGGTTATTTTTACTTCTGTGATGCAACTCTTTAAGCAGATTTTTTTCATTCTCAAACGATATTTTAAGTTGCGTGGTTGCTTTTTTCACCTCTAACTCCACAATCTCTTGGCGCTTTTTTAGCTCTTGCATTAATGAAGCATCGAGCCGTTCTTTTTCTTTTTTATATATACTGTAGCGGTCAATAAATGCCAAAGAGAGCACAATAGCTTCTAAAGCCGTTAGAAACATCACTATATCTGTAAGCTCTCCCATTATGGAGATAAAGCCTAGTCCATCGATAATCATCAAAGTAAAACCTACAAGTTGAAATGTCCAGCCTATCACAAAAAAACGAGCCTCTTTTTCTCCCTGTCTATAGATGTAAATTGCTGCGTACATATTAAAATAGATAAAAAAGAGTGCTGTTACAATTGAGACCTCGGGCAAATATAACCACGGTGTACCAAAGAGTGGAATCTCTATCAGCCCAAGTGCTAAAATAGTGTTATATATCTTGTTTATTTTTTCATACCGCTGCGTTTGTAGAAAGCTCTTTGCAAAGAAAACGGCACTTATAAAGAGTAAATTGACCTTAAAAACCACAGCTAAATTGTCATAATAGACAAACCAGGAAGGCGCGAACATCTGAGTAATACCCAAGTATGTTGACTGTTGAAAAAGCAGTGCAAAAAGATACATGAGATAAAAAATATATACTTTCTCTTTTGTGTAAAGGTAGAGAATAAGATTGTACAAAAAGAGCAACCCGAGAATGCTCAAAAATATAAAGATGATGTTTTGCTCATGGTATTCATCTTTGAGGTAATTTAGTTTATCTTTTAGCCTTATACTTAATCGTAATGTCGTTGTAGTATTATGTACCTTTAAGTAGTACTCTTGTAACTCTTTGGGCTGCAGTGTTATTTCAAAGATGGTGTGGAGTTCATCTCGTGGTATGCTTTGGTAGAGTGTTCCTTTATGCTGTATCTTTTGAGTTTTTCTATAGAGCGAAACATCTTCTAAAAGAGGATTTCTTATCTGCAGTATCTTTGTCTCTTTTTGCTCACCTGAATTATAAAGAGTGAAATGAATCCACAATGTGGTGTTACGAGTAAATCCAAAATTTATCTCTTTTTTATTAAAGGGTGTAAACTTTGCACTCTTAAAAATCTCTTCAAAAGTTTTGCCTTTTTTATCGACATAAATTTTACTCGATAAGAGTAGAGGTCTGTTCATATTTTTGATATCAATAGCGCCATATAGTAACGCAATCGGCAGAAATAGCAACAAGAGTATAAATGCAAAGAGATGTGAAGTTTTCATAGCGTTATATTTTCCAAAAGCTCAATATTCTGTGGTGTCACAATTAGTGCATCAATGCAAAAATCAACATCCAAAGCATTTTTTTTCAAATAGACATAGACTGTTTTTGTAAATCGTGAAAGTTTAGTAGGGGTAATATTTTGAATAGCAAGCTCATAATCTTCACCACTTTTTACCTCAACAAAATGCAGAGTATCTTCTTTCTTAGCGATGATGTCAATCTCTCCAAATCGAGAGTAAAAATTACACGCAACGATGTAATAGCCGTTTTCTAAAAGATATGCACAGGCTCTCTCTTCTGCAATATTACCTTTTGCTCTGCTCATTCTAACCCTCACTATTTTTTTTAACTTGAAACATAGTATACTTATAATACCTG
>WFND01000091.1 GCA_015484575.1 Helicobacteraceae bacterium | reverse complement strand
ATATTAATGTGTTTGAAATAAAACACTAAGATATAATCTTGAGAAAAATGAGATACTCAAATCTACCAGAGATATATCATTTGAAGATGTAATCTTGGCACTTGAGAATGGCTATTTGCTAGATGATATAGAACATCTAAAGAAAGAAAAATAGGCTCTAAATAGGTAAGATTGTGCAAAACTCTTTTTCCAAACTCAATGCACCGTCAAACAGAGTCTGTTCATCAAATGCTTTGGCTATCAACTGTAATCCAACCGGCATACCTTCGGCATTTTTATCAACAGGCAGAGATATGGCAGGAAGTCCTGCTAGATTTACAGAGATAGAGTATATATCGCTTAGATACATATCCATTGGCTTTTTTAACTCTCCAAATTTTGGTGCTACAGATGGTGCTATAGGAGATAAAATAAGGTCAACCTCTTTAAAAACAGCTTCATACTCATCTTTTATGAGATGTCTTACTTTTTGAGCTTTCACATAATATGCATCATAATAACCGCTAGAGAGAACAAAGTTGCCAAGCATAATACGACGCTTAACCTCATCCCCAAAACCCTCTGAACGACTCTTTATATATGTCTCTTGAAGATTACTACCTTCAACACGATGTCCATATCTTATGCCGTCATAACGTGCAAGATTTGTTGTAGCTTCTGCAGTTGCGGTTATATAATAAGCAGATATATCATACTTTGGATCCATTAGATCTTTTTCAATTATGTTGTGTCCGGCACTTTTAAGAGCTTCGATAGCTTTTGCATAAGCTTTTTTAATATCATCAGAGGCATTTTGTACATATTTTGGTAAAACAGCTATATTAAGCTTTCTTGATGCGTTAAGCTTATCGGCAACAGATTCTGTTTTAATATCTGCACTTGTAGAGTCTTTTGTATCATACCCGCTTATGATGTCATAAAGTATCGCTGCATCTTCAACATTTTGAGTCATTGGACCTATCTGATCTAGTGAACTTGCATACGCACCAAGACCATAACGGCTTACACGTCCATAAGTCGGTTTCATACCTACAATACCACAAAAAGCAGCCGGTTGACGGATAGAACCGCCCGTATCACTGCCCAATGCAGCTATAGCAAGACCGGCAGCAACAGCAGCTGCAGAACCACCGGAACTTCCACCGGGTACGCAATCTTTATTGCATGGATTTAAAGTTTTACCGTAACAGCTGCTTTGAGTCGTTGAACCCATAGCAAATTCATCCATATTTGTACGACCAAACGGTGTTAAACCGGCTGATTTTAATTTTTCAATAACAGTTGCATTATATGGAGCGATATAACCTTGTAATATCTTAGAGGCAGATGTTACAGCCCAATCTTTGACCTGAATATTGTCTTTTATCGCGATAGGGACACCCTCACCTACACTTTTAACATCTATGTAAGCATTTATTTCACTATTTTCTTCTATCTTTTTTCGTAACTCATTTTTAAATGCTTCAAGTTCATCACTTGACAGTGTTAAAGCCTCTTTTAGCGTTATCATTCACTCTCCTTTACTTTTTTTAGCACGTCTAACTGCCACAATCCCAATACCGACAAAAATAAAAATAATCAAAACTGTCTCTACGACAAAACTAAACGGTACTGCTTCGCTTATATTAGGCACTTAATACCTCTGAACATCTCTTACATGTAAGCGTTTGTGACTCTGATTGGTATTTCCAACAGCGTGGGCATTTTTCAGACTCTGCAAAACCGACAATAAAAGCATCACCATCTATCTCAAAACGTCCTGCCTCTTTTGATAGTGAGTTTTTACTAACACCAGATACGACAAACCAATCTTCAGCCTCAACAGAGTCCAAATCGGCAATAATTTGTGAAGGTGTGCAGATAATCAACTCAAGAGTTGATTTTATCTTCTTAGCTTTCTTAAGAGCATCTACAATTTCAGAAAATTTCTCTCTTGCACTCATCATATATATCTCATTAAAGTCTGTTTCTGTAATTTTTATGGCTCTGTATTCAAACTCAAATATATCTTTGACATCACCCGTGATAACAGCAGGAGCTGACTCTAAAATCTCATCTGCCGTATATGTCAAAATAGGTGCTATAAGACCTAAAAGAGCTTTTGTTATAATCGCCATTGCACTCTGACTTGCACGTCTATGAGTGTCGTCTTTAGCATCACAATAGAGACGATCTTTTGTCACATCTATATAAATTCCGCTTAAATCGTTTACGATAAAGTTATTTAAAAGGCTCATACCCTGAACAAAGTTATAGTTTTCAAAATTGGTGTGAACATCGGCAAAAACAATACTTGCTTTTGAGACAATCCATCTATCTAAAACACCAAGTTCATCATAAGTCATAATTGAGTCTAAATCATTAATATTTGCCAACATAATTCTAAAAGTATTGCGAAGTTTTCTGTAGCTCTCTGAAATCTGCTTCAATATATCGTCAGATATTTTCAGATCTCCTTGATAATCACTCATAGCAACCCATAAACGCAATATTTCAGAGCCGTACTGTTTTATAACTTTATCAGGGGCAATAACATTGCCTTTTGATTTAGACATCTTCTCACCTTTGGCATCAACAGTGAAACCGTGAGTTAAAACAGCTTTATAGGGTGCTTTATGTTCTATGGCAGAGCTTAAAAATAGAGATGACTGAAACCAGCCACGATGTTGGTCTGAACCCTCAAGATATATATCTGACGGATAAGTTCCTGCATCATAGTTGCGAGATTTCAAGACTGCATTCCACGTTGAGCCACTATCAAACCAGACATCTAAAATATCACTAACTTTCTCTACCTCATCAGCCGAGTATCCAGAACCGGGGTATAGAAGTTGCTCAGTTGGAAGATTGTACCAAGCATCAGAGCCTTGCATCTCAAAAACCATAGCTATAAAATTTAAAACTTTCTCATCAAGTATCACTTCACCGGTAGCTTTAAGGCGAAAAAATGCGATAGGAACACCCCAATCACGCTGACGAGATATACACCAATCTGGACGATTCTCCACCATAGAGCTGAGACGTTTACGACCTGTTTGGGGATAAAAAGCTGTTTTTGAGACTTCATCTACTGCTATTTTGCGAAGAGTTTTTGACTCTCCTTTTGGAGTCTCATCAACAGAGATAAACCACTGCTTTGTAGCACGAAAAATCAGAGGAGTGTGCGAACGCCAACAGTGTGGATATGAGTGTTTAAATTTGCTTACATGTAAGAGCTTGTCACCTAGAAGCTCAAGTATCTCATCATTACTCTTAAAGATATGTTTGCCTAAGAAAGCTTCAGGATTTGGAAGTAGTTTTTCACGTACTATCGTATCATCAAAACATCCTGTCTCATCTACGGGCATTATAACTTCAAGATTATATTTTAATCCTACACGGTAGTCATCTTCACCATGACCCGGAGCGGTATGAACACAACCCGTACCGCTGTCCATCAATACATGCTCACCTAAAACGATATGAGAAGAGCGACCGTTTAAAGGATTAACAGCTTGTAAGTTCTCAAAAACAGAAGCGTCAAAGCTTTGGACTATATCTCCCTTTACAATATCCAACTCTCTCATACTCTCATATAATTTTTTAGCAACGATATATCCATCTTCAGTTTGGATATACTGCTCATCCGGATTTAGTGAGATACCTGTATTTGCAGGAAGTGTCCAAGGTGTTGTTGTCCAGATAACTAAAGCAGCGTTGCCTTTTATAGAAGCACTCTTTTTTGACTCATCGCTAAGCTCAAAAGCGACATAGATAGAGTGTGACTCTTTATCCTCATACTCCACCTCTGCCTCAGCAAGAGCTGTTCTCTCCGCCCAAGACCAGTAAACAGGTTTTGAACGCTCTATCAAAAGACCTTTTTTTGCAACATCGCACAGAGTTCGGTAGATATTTGCCTCAAATTTATAATCCATAGTAAGATAAGGTTTTTCCCAATGTGCAATAATCCCCATAGTTTTAAACTCATCTCTCTGAACAGATACAAACTTTGTAGCGTGTTCACGACAAAGCTTACGAATTTCACCGGTACTTAGAAGCTCTTTTTTCTTTTTTCCACCCAACTTTTTCTCTACTTGTTGTTCAATAGGCAGACCATGACAGTCCCAACCCGGAGTAAAACGTACCGATTTTCCATTGAAGTAGTTATGCTTAACGATAATATCTTTTAAAATTTTATTTAGTGCATGACCTATATGTATATGCCCATTTGCATAAGGAGGTCCATCGTGCAATGTAAATGATTCGCAATCACTTCTCAACTCTTTCATCTTAGAATAGACATCATTGTCATACCATTTTTTATAACGTTTTGGCTCATTTTGTGCAAGATTTCCACGCATCTGAAAATCTGTTTTTGGTAAAAGTAGTGTATCTTTGTAGTCCATTAAAAACCTTACATATAATCTTTATAGAAAGTTTTGCATTATACCCTCTAGGCGTTTAAAAAAAGCTGTCAATATGATATACTACGAAGAAAAAAGGGCTGTTTTTATGAAAAAACATCTTATGTTTATCGGAAATAGATTTATTCATAACGCTCCACTACAGAGATACATAACAAGAAAAGTCAAAGAGAAGATAGCAAATATCGACCAAATAAGCTACTTTCAAGACTCTGACAAAGCTCTTTTTTTGGTATTGGACCAACTGCTAAAGCAAGAGATAAAACTTATCATTATCAGTACAAAAAACAGCTCTGCGGTGGTTGGAAAACTATTAAGCACTATAACAGCAGACAATCAGATACTAAATGACAATATGCTTATACCCTCAAGAACAACAATTTTTGAAAAAGACAGCTATTTAGTTGAGTACAACAGCTCTATTGTAAATGTTGTTGTTGCACATGAAAACCGAGAACTTCCTCTTATAATATTGGAAGATGAAGAGAAGTCTGCTATCTTGCATGTATTTGAAGAAGACGCCTCTAGTGTAAAGATTTTACTAGAGCCTTTGGCTACTAGCTTTGATATTAGACTTGATTTTGCAACTCTGGTTGATGGCTGGGTTGAAGTGAGTGTAAAGAGTAGAAAATATGGGAATATATCTCAGTTTATCTCTGCTGCAAAACAGTTACTAAGCCATAAACTGATAGCAACAAAAAATATAATCACTTATATAATGGAAAAACTCTCTCACAGTGGTAAAAAATTGACCTTTGCAGAGAGTTGCAGCGGTGGTCTGCTTGCATACTTTTTTACTAAAGAACATGGTGCTTCTGATATTTTTGAAGGCTCTCTTGTGACTTATTCAAACGCTCTAAAATCAAACTGGTTGGCAGTTGATGATATGATTTTAGAGAAATATGGAGCTGTTAGTCTTGAGGTGGTGGCAGAGATGAGTGAGGGTGCTTTAAATGTCAGTTACGCAGACTACTCACTAGCCATAAGCGGAATAGCAGGACCTAGTGGAGGCAGTGAAGATAAACCGGTCGGAACCGTCTGTTTTTCGGCAAGAAGTAAAGAGAGTGAAAAACATGAGAAAATTCAACTATTTGGAGATAGAAACTACATACAAGAACAGAGTGCTTTGTATGCTATAAAGATGCTTTTACTTATTGATAAAGAGCTGTTTTTCAAAGAATTATAAAAATCTCTTGACAAATAGAGTATTAATATGTATAATTTCGCCTCACAAATAAACGTGAGAAAATGTCTTGTTAGCTCAGTTGGTAGAGCACGTCACTTTTAATGATGTGGCCGTAGGTTCGAATCCTACACAGGACACCATTTATTTAGACGCAAAATGAGTAAAAGTTTATCAAACTTGTTCGATTTTTTGTTTAGTCTGTTTTTTAGGTTGCGGTGGTAGTTCAGTTGGTTAGAATACCTGCCTGTCACGCAGGGGGTCGCGAGTTCGAGTCTCGTCCACCGCGCCACTTTTAAAATATAAATGGGCGTTTAGCTCAGTTGGTAGAGCGCTACCCTTACAAGGTAGATGTCACAAGTTCGAGTCTTGTAATGCCCACCATTTGTAAATTGTGAGAAACTACTTGACCCTTTCGTCTAG
>WFND01000090.1 GCA_015484575.1 Helicobacteraceae bacterium | reverse complement strand
ACTTATAATCTTGGCTTTAGAATCTACATCTATGGAGTGTTTTTTGAAAGTTTTAATGAGTTTTGCTGTTTTTACCCGATATATAGTATCTTTGTGAGGTATCTTTATGAGTATAAAATCTTCTCTTATATTTTTAAATATATCACTAGCATTTATACTCTCTTTAGAAAAGTGATACTCTTTTTGAAGTGTAAATTGAGCATATAAGATGTTACATGTAAAGATAAAGATAAAAAATATTTTCATAAACGTAGTATAATATAAAAAAGGCTTATCAATGGATAAAATGCTTCTAGCTTTAGCAAAATACTCGATAGATGAAGAGTTTAGAGATGAGTTGCAGATCGATAAAGATGCGATGATAAAAAAATATCCACAACTTAAAAGTAAAAAAGCTGTCTTTGTTACCTTAAATCTTGACGGCAAACTTCGTGGCTGTATCGGTTCTTTGGTTGCTCATAGAAGATTGATAGATGATGTTATGTCAAATGCAAAATCAGCAGCTTTCAAAGATCCTAGATTTGCTCCTCTTAGTGAAGATGAATTTAAACGTATAGAGTTAGAGATCTCAATTCTCTCTACACCTTATGAGTTAAAATATAGCGATATTGCAGATTTAAAATCAAAAATACGACCAAATATTGATGGTGTACTTCTACAGCACAACTCTAATCAAGCTACATATCTTCCATCAGTTTGGGAGCAGTTGCCTAAATTTGAAGATTTTTTTGCTTATTTGTGTCAAAAAGCGGGTCTGCAAAAGGATTGTTTAAAGTTGCATCCACGCATAAGCGTATATCAGGCAAGGAAGATAAAATGAGCAGTAGGAAAGCCAATTTTGCAGGTTCTTTTTATCCTAGTGAGTGTTCTAAGATAAAAGAGTATATTGAGTATTTTAATAACACTACAAACACAGAGGCTCTAAAAAAGATACAGATAAAGCCAAGAGCCGCTATCGTCCCTCATGCCGGTTATATCTATAGTGGTTTTACGGCAAATCTTGCCTATAAGATAGCTTCATCACGCAGTGATATAAAGAGAATTATCATCATAGGAGTAAGTCACAAAATAGGCTTCAAAGGTCTCTCTGTGGCTGAGTATGATACTTATGAATCTCCTTGCGGACATCTAGCGATAGATAAAAAATTTTCACTTAAATTGAAACAGAAATTTAGCGAAATTCATTTTTATGAGAAAGCACATCATGAACACTCTAGTGAAGTTCAAGTGCCTTTTTTACAGCACTATTTTAGTGCGACACCTGTTGTTGAGTTGATTTACTCGGATATAGATGCTAAAAATTTAGCCATTATCATAGAAGATTTACTGCAAGATAACTCAAATTTCATACTAATAAGTACAGATTTGAGCCACTTTTACACTAAAAAAAGAGCAAAAGAGTTAGACGGTATCTGTATAGAAGCTATTAAAAATATAAATATAAGCACGTTGGATGAGGGTTGTGAGGCTTGTGGGATAACAGGAGTCAAAGCGATGCTTTTGGCAACAAAAAGTAAAAAATTAAAAACATATATTTTAGATTATCGTACAAGTGCAGATGCAAGTGGTGATAACAGCAGTGTTGTAGGCTATGTATCGGCTCTGATTTATTAATTATTGCCAATAAAATAGAAAAATAGAGGGATAATATAGAGATTTATAACTATAGCAAAGAGTAAACCACCCATGATACTGATAGCTAGATCCTGAATAATCTGCGTACCGGTTCCTATAGCAAGAGCTATAGGCAAAAGTGCTAAAGCGTTAGATAACATAGTCATAAGAATGGGTTTCGCTCTTAATCTTAAAGCGTCTAACTGTCTTAATGCCTCATCATCTCTATCTTTTAGATTCATCTGATAAAAATCAAAAATCAGTACGTTGTTGTTTATGACTATACTAAGTACGATTAATATACCCATAAATGCCATAATATCGAGAGATTTTCCGGTGATAAACAGAGCAAACAGAACACCGGTAGAGGTTAGAATAAGTGCTAAAAGTATGCTAAATGCGATAGTAAAAGAGCTAAAATTTAGTAAAAGAGCTATAAAAAGTATGGTGATAGCAAAGAGTATAACAAGACTCATCTCCTTAAATGATTTTTGCTGTTGTTTGTAAAAACCGCTAATATCTGTTGTGATGTTTTTTGGCAAAGAGGAACTCTCTAGTGAATTTTGTATATCTTTTACTACACCGCTCATATCGTTGCCTTTAAAACGTATGCCTAAGATACATACGGCAGAGAGGTTATAGTGATTTACTTCTGCTACTGCATTTTCAAATGATATATCGGCTACTTTAGATAACAAAATTCTCTGTTTGAGTGATGGAGAGTAGATTTTAAGCTCTTCTTTTAAATATTTTATAGGGTCTATATTTTCACGACTCATAATAACTCTAAGATTTATCAGTTTTTCACCATCTGCTATACTTGCCACGACTTCACCGTAATATAGTGAACGAATCTGTGTCCTTATCATACTCTCATCAATACCGTATCTTGAAAGTGCTATGCTCTTGGCTCTTACGTTTATAGATGGTGAAGCGTAAGAGGTTAAAACATTAACCTCCTCGACACCTTTAATCTCTCTTAATGTATCTTGCAGTCTGTAGCCTTCGTGTGTCAGCTCATCAGGATTTGAGCCAAAAAGCATAACGGATATAGGTGCATCTGCTCCCATAATATCGCCTAATCTATCCTCTAAAACTTGGGATATTCCAAGTTCTACGATATTTGGTATCTTATCTTGTATCTTCTCTCTAATCTTATCTATAACATCAAAACTACTCTGTTTATGATCAGTTTTTAAAGTGACAAGAAAATCACCTTGATTTACAGGTTTGTTAAGTCCGCCTAAACCGGTGCCTATTCTAAAAGTCCAGCCTTCAACACCATCTATAGAGCTTATAATTTCTCCAATTTGCTCAAACTCATCTTTTGACTGTTTCAATGTTATGTCGGTAGGCATAACCAAATCTACAACTATATTTCCCTCATCCCACTCCGGTAAAAAAGTTGATGGAGTGTGTAGATACAGATATGTGGAACTAGCAAGAGAGATGATGATTATGGGTATTGAAACCCAAGCATATTTAAAGCTTTTTCTTAAAAAATCGAGATATTTATCTATATATTTTTGTGCAAAATCATCTTCTTGTTTTTGTGATTTGGGCAGTGTTAAGTAGGCGATTATAGGCGTTAAAAATATGGCTATAACTTGAGAAACTATGTAAGTTATCACTAAAACTGTAGCCAACTGCTTAAAAAACTCTCCGACAATTCCGCTTACAAGTAAAAGAGGTATAAATATAAGTACCGAAAGGGTAGTTGCAACACTCATAACAGGCAATATCTCACGTGAGCCTTTAATGATGGCATCTTGTCTGCTTTTTGCACTTTTGTAATTACGCTCTATACTCTCTATGACTATAAGAACATGATCAATCAATCCACCGATAGCCGCAACTATACCTCCAAGAGAGAAGATATTAAAATCTATACCTACGAGCTTCATTCCAATCATAGTTATAAAAAATGTAACAGGTATAACTATAAGTGTAGCCAAAGAGAGAGTAAATTTTCTTAAGAAAAAAAAGATGATTAAAACAGCTATAAAAGAGCCTAGAGCTATGGCATCAACAACACTGTTTATAGCCTCTTTTATAAAGTCTGTTCCATCATAATATCTCTGTATATGTATATTTTCTTTGGCTAGTTTTTTGTTTAGCTGGAGTATCTTTTTACTAAACTGCTCTTGTACATGTAAAGAGTTTGCATCTGGTTGACGCAGTAGATTGAAAACAACACTGTTTTTGTATTTACTGGAGGCACTATACTTTTTAACAGGATTTTCTCTCTCAAGAAGCAGGGCTATTTGAGATAATTTTATACTTTTTTTATCTCCCAAGTCTATATTTAAGCTTAATAGTTCATTGGCATTATCTCTTTTTTGCTTAAGCGACAAGATGTATTGTCTGTGTTTTGAGTTTATAAGAGCCAGAAAATCTATGCTGTTTTGAGCTTTTAGTTGAGCTATTATATCTTTTACATCTAAGTTGTAACGAGCCACTTTTTTACTATCAAGAACAAGTTTGTATTCACTCCAAGCGGGAGATTTTATCTGTATATCATACACACCATCTATGCTAAGCATAACCGGTTTAAGTTCATAATATAGCTTTTGTGTAAGTTTTGCACGATTTATATCATTTGAGCCGATAGCATATATAGATACTGGATAAATACTAGGAGTTGCCTGTCTTATGGTGATTTTTGCATCTGGACTTAGTGCATTTTTTATATCTGCCATACGAGCTTGGACTAACTGATAAGCGAGATATGGATCGATACTCCAATCAAAATATAGATTTATTTCGGTTGAACCTACAGAGGTTGAGGAGACTATTTTCTGTACATTTTGCACACTTTTTAAAGCCTCTTCGCTAGGTTTTGTTACAGAGTAGAGCATTTGTGAGATGGGGATATGTCCATTATCTATACTGACTTCAATGCGTGGAAAAAATATATTTGGCAGAACACCTTTTGGTATATCTTCTGAGAGCTTATAACCTATACTAGCCAATAGAGTAACGATAAGAATAATAGCTAACTTATTTTTTAATATATAGAGATAAAATCCTCTTGTGTCTTGTTTCATTTAACGATAACCTCTAAATTATCGTGTAACATATAGGCATTTTTAAGAGCAATCTTTGCACCTTTTGGCAAGGTGTTTTTTATGATAACAGTATCTATCATATCTCTTATTATCTGTATAAAATGTAGATGAGCAGTATTTTTGTCATCTATCGTATATACACAAGGGTGATTTTGTACTAAAACGATAGACTCTTTTTTAATTGCTAAAGCTTCTGCCTCTTTTAGCACTATTTTGGCACTTACATGTAAATCTATAGGCAGTTTTTTATCTGCTTTTGCTATAACTTCTATGAGATTATCTCTGCTTTTTGGCGTTACATGTAAGATGGTTGCGTTATATGTTTTATAATCTGTTTGAAGTTTTACTCTCATACCATTTTTTATACTTTGAACATCTACGGCATCTACAAAAAGTTTTACAAGGCTGTTTTGATTTATGATAGTTGCTATCTTTGAGCCGTAAGTCACATAAGAACCTTCCTCTATAATATCTGTAATAACACCACTTTTTTTAGCATATACAGATGAGTTTTTTAGCTTAAATAAAAGTATCTGATACTCATTTTGAGTCGTATCATATCTCTGTTGTATCTGCAATAAGGATAGTTTTTCACTAAGATATATGTTTTTTGAACCGACTCCCATTCGGTTTTTATCTTGAGTCGTCTTTAATTTTTGCTTCTGTATCAATATCTCATCTTTTAAGGAGTCTAATCTCTTTTTTAAAAATTCTATCTTCTTATCTGCAAGTGTATTGGTGAGGGTAGCTATCAAATCACCTTTTGATATTTTAGAGCTGTTTGCAACTATAAAATGTATGTTTCCCTCTCTCTTAACACTAACAGCCTCTGCATTTTTTGACTCAACCACGCCATCTACGTCAATAGTAACAGTGTAGGCACTCTTGTGTGGATGTACTGCACTTATCTCAAGTGATGATGCAAAGACAGATAGAGAGTATATGGCAAATATTAAAAAAAATTTCAGCATTTAATCACCTTAATAATTTGTAAATTGTATCACATATAAAATAAAATAGACTTCTTACAAAACTCCTATGTTATAATGCTAAGAAAAAAAGGTTTTTTTGTGAGTGATAGCCCCCATATTCCCGTATTGTATCGTGAAGTTGTGAGTGCATTTGATGGGTGTGAGGGAGGTATTGTTATTGATTGCACTATGGGCTATGGCGGACACAGCTCTCTTTTACTTGAAAATTATCCAAATATAACACTTATAGGAATCGATCAAGACCAGACGGCTATCGATTTTTCTTCAAAAAGATTGGCAAAATACGGTGACCGCGTTATCATAAAAAAAGGTCGTTTTTCTGATGTGATAAAAGAGATATTTTCAGAGTATGATAGTTCAAAAATCTGTGCTGTTTTGGCTGATATAGGAGTTTCATCGTTGCAGTTAGACCAGCGCGAACGTGGCTTTTCATTTGATAGTGATGTTCTTGATATGCGTATGGATACTAGAGCCTCTTTGAGTGCTGCTGACGTTGTAAACAGCTACTCTCAAAAAGAGCTTGAAGATATTTTATATAAATATGCAGAGTTAAGAAACAGTAGAAAATTGGCATCTGTTATACTGCAAAATCGTCCTTTTAACTCCGCAAAAGAGCTGTCTGATAGAATAAAACCATACATGCCAAAGGGTAAAAAAATTCATCCAGCCACTCTGTTGATGCAGGCTATTCGTATAGAGGTAAATGATGAGTTGGGAGAACTACAAAGACTCCTTGATCTATTAGAATCTGTAAAAGAGCTTACATGTAAGGTTGGTATCATCTCTTTTCACTCTCTTGAAGATCGTATAGTAAAACAGCGTTTTGCTTCATGGAGTAAAAAGTGTATCTGTCCTCAAGAGTATATGAGATGTGAGTGTGGAAACAACAACGCTCTTGGCTACATAATAACAAAAAAACCACTCACCGCCAAAGCTGATGAGTTAAAACAAAATGCAAGAAGCAGAAGTGCAAAGTTTCGCCTCTTTAAGAGAGAGAGTTTATGAGTGAAAAATTGGATATATTAGATGAGGTTCAAGAGGTTATCGCACCTACTCAAAAGATGGGAATCTCATATCTTTTAGGGGTTATCATCATCGTTACTCTCTTTTTAGCTGCAGCTTTTCCTAAAATATATCTACAAAATCAGATATATTACAAAAGTCGTGAAATATCTAAACTAAAACGTGAATATGATGCACTTAAAGAGGAAAATCGTATCATAAAATCCAAAGTTGAGACTATACGTTTTAAAAATCAGATATTAGATACTCTATTTTGAAACGTTTTTTTATATCTAATCCTGCATTGTAAGCTTTTAATAGTTTTCTTACATGTAATATGATAGTTTTATAACAGATATTCATTTCAGATAAAAGGCACCATTATGATTTTAAAAACATTGGTATCAGTTTCACTACTAGCGGCTACTCTGCTTCAGGCAGACTATATAAGTACATACGATATGGATGGAGAGACTCAGACATTTTTGTATCACGATAGTGCCCACTCAAAATTAATCAATAAAAGTGATGGAAAGTCAAGTTCCATATACAAAATAGATAAAAAGACCTATATACTCAACAAAAAAAACGGCAAAACAGAAGTTATGGATATGGATGAGATGAAAAAACTCGCAAACGCTTTTGGCGGTGGAGAGCCTCAACATAAAAAGAGTCAAAAAGCTATGCCTAAATTTAAGATTGACAAAACAGGTAAAAGAGTTACGGTTGGCGGAATAAAAGGTGAAGTGTGGATTGTAAGCGGGAAGGAAGATGGAAAACCTTTTAAGGAGAAGTTGGTAGTTACAAACGACAAAAGAGTAGTAAAAGCCATACGTGCTCAAATGAATATGTTTTTACAGATGAGTGGCGGAGAGGTCGATACGTCTAATAATATGTTTGAGATACAAAAGGGCTATGTGACGATAAAAGCTGATGGGATGGAGCTAAAATCTTTTAAAGAGAAGAGTCTTCCAAAAAGTGTATATCAACTGCCAAAAAACGCACAGATAAAAAAGATGCCTGACCTTGGTGCTCTTTTTGGCGGAGGAGGCTCAAACTCTGATAACCCAAATCAAAAAGGTATCTTAGACCCATGTTACACCGAGGTGTGCTGCGGTAAAACTGCCGGAGAGGCAAATGTACTTGCAGATATGCTGAAACCACGCTCCGGCGGTTATGAACTTGAAGGCAGCGGTGTCTGTAATGCTCTAGGCTTGTCTTCGCTGTTTAATATTCAGAGTGTTGAGGGTGCTTTGTATAAAAAAGGTAACGATCCTATACAGGTTACACTCTCTCTCGATGACAGTAGTGGCGGTGCTGTTTCCAAAACAAAAAAACAGCTAGATGCAGGTGTCTCTTTAATGGTTCATAGTATGAAAGATTATAAAAAAGGTGTTATGGGAACTGCTAGTTATCAGTATGCGATGTTAATGCCGATGAAGCAACAGACTCTTGATATTGTTATAGACTCAAAAACAGTTTTGAGTATTACCCGTATAGCTAAATCCGGAGAAATCGACCTTATCAGCTGGGCTAAAAGAGCTATTGATTTAGATGCGTTTAAAAAATCTCCTGCAAAAAAAGAGACAAAAAAATCTCAAAAAAGCAGTAATAACGATAGTGATTTAGATAAAAACAATATAAATGAAAATGTTGATAAAGCCGTAAATATGCTTAAGAGCTTTTTTTAAAAGGAGCATAATTGATAGAGAAGTCATATAAGTATATATCAGATGAGACAAAATCGGAGATAGATTCATACGAGGTGGTTACGCCATCTCTTTATGAGAGTATTTTTAAAAAAATTGCCGATAAAAGTGGAGTAGATATTACAGACGAAGAGCTTAAATCAAAAGAGATACTAGATATAAAACTCGAAGAGATTACGGCTGTGGATAATATGGCTAGTAAAAAAGTTATGGAGTTGGATAAAAGTGCCAAAAAAGCGATACAAGCCATTACCGATAAAAATGAAGAGCTTTTGCATGAGACACTGAGTGAGACAGAGCTTTTACGAAAAGAGATAGAAAAACTCAAAAGAAGCCTCTATATAGACTCTTTAACTAAAGTTTTCAATAGAAAATGGCTCAATACCGAGTTGATAGACCATGAAGAGAAATTTATAAACGACGGCATAATTTTTTTAATTGATATGAACTACTTTAAACATGTAAATGACACCTATGGTCATATTGCAGGAGACAAAGTTCTGCTCTATGTAGCAAATCATCTAAATAAATTAGATGTAGATGTTGTTCGTTACGGGGGAGATGAGTTTTTAGTTATATTTAAAGAGAAAGATATGTCTAAAGTTTTACATAACTTACATGTAAACCGTGAACTGTTATTGAAAAAGAAGCTAAAATTTCATAATTACAAGTTTCATATCTCCTACTCTTACGGTGGTGTAGAATTTAGCAAAGGTGATGAATTTGCAGATATATTAGAAAATGCAGATGAACTTATGTATAGTGATAAAGATAAAATAAAAGAGCGTATTAAGCCAGATTAAGGAATTTTATTGTTACGTCGTTTTGTTGAATTTTCTATAGATAAGCCTATTTTAAACCATTTTTTTCTACTGTTCATCTTAATTATGTCTATATTTGCATACAGCAATATACCAAAAGAGATATTTCCACCTATTGCAAAAGATCAGATTGTTATAACAGGAGCATACGCAGGGACAAGTGCAGATATTCTTGATAAGATGGTTGTTAAAAATATCGAAGATGATATTAAAAATGTAAATACTATAGATAAACTCACTACAAGCATTAAAAACGGAAGTTTTGTAATCGTAGCAGATATAAAGCCAAACTCCAATAACGTAAATGTACTAAGCGAAATAAAAGATATAATATCTTTAAGCAAAAGAGATATTCCGGCAGATATGAATGAGCCTGTAGCAAAGCTTGTTCAACACTCCATTCCACTTGTTCTTATAGCAATAGCAGGGGATGTCTCTCAGGCTAAGTTGTTAGATTATGCAGATGAGCTAAAGAGTAAGCTTAGTGAGTTTAAAGATTTAAGTGACATTATTATTCGTGGAGATAGTGACAATGAACTTGTCATAAGATTAAATGAGGAGAAAATCAGAGCATACAATCTTGAATTTTCATCGGTTGTTAATGCTGTAAAAAATATAAGCTCTATATTTCCGATAGGCTCAATAAAAGAGAATGGAAATCATCTTTACATAAGTACATATAATGGTGAAAAAAATCAAAAAGATATAGAAAATTTGATTATACATGTAGGCTCTTTACATGTAAAGTTAGCTGATATTGCAGATGTGTCATTTGAACTTGGTGAAGAGAGTGAACTATCTCACTACAATGCTCAAAGAAATGTATCTATAAACATTAACAAATCAAAAACAGGCAACGCAATAGCCTTAACAAAGCAGATAAGAGCTGTTCTGGCTGATTTTTCAATAAAATATCCAGATATTAAGTTTGAGATATATACAGATACATCTATATGGATTAAAAATCGTCTAAATACCGTATTTGCAAATATCATTTTCGGTTTAGTTCTTGTCTTTGTCTCTATGCTTATCTTTGTAAATCGTGGAATAGCCATGGTTGTTGCTATGGGAATTCCTCTTAGTTTTATGATTGGTCTTATTGTTACCGATTTTATGGGCAGCTCTTTAAATATGCTCTCACTTTTGGGTGCTTTACTGGCTTTGGGTATGTTGGTTGATGAAGCTATTGTTGTTGCTGAAAATATCTATCGTCATTTAGAAGAGGGTAAATCTAGGCGTGAAGCTGCTATTTTAGGAGCTACTGAGATGTTTCCGGCTGTTTTAACAGCTACTCTTACTACGGTATTTGCTTTTATTCCTCTGCTTCTGCTCTCGGGCGAGATGGGAACTTTTATCAGAATATTACCTATTATGATATCTATATTGCTTTTGAGTTCTCTGTTTGAAGCTTTTTATTTTCTGCCTCTACATGCACACGATTTTATGAAATTACGAAAAGAGACTCACTCTACACACGCTATCTGGGAGCATCTGTATCGCTGGTATGATACTCTTCTTCATTTTGTATTTAAAAAGAAAGTTCTATCTCTTAGCATAATTGTCTTATCTATCTTTTTAGCAACAGGCTTTTTATTGAAAAATTCTAAATTTCAACTCTTTCCGGATTTTGATGTTACGCAAATTTATGTAACAGGTAAGGTGGATATAAATAATGATTTAGAAAATACAGAAAAATATGTGAGTAAAATAGAGAAGATACTGTTAAAAAAACTGAAAAAAGATGACTACTCTTCTGTCACTTCTGTGACAGGCATGAAACTCGATGCTAAAAATATCGCCCATAAGGGAGAAAATCTTTTTCATATATTTATAGATTTGCATGAGCGAGCTCCAGATAACTTTTTTAATAAATATATAAATCCATACCTAAGTGTTGAGTATGATAAAGATGTGTTAATTCGTAAACATACAGCCAAAGAGATTAGCGAAGATATAAAAGAGTGGATTAAGCCTCTTCGCAAGTTAAAAAATGGCGATAAGCCCCTGTTTGAAGAGCTAAGCGTCTCTGTTCCGGGAACCGGTATAGTTGCACACGATTTAGAAATATCTTTAGGTGGGAAAAATGAGAAATTTTTAGCAAAAGGCGTAAGAAAATTTGAAAAAGAGCTAAAAAAAGTAGCAGGTGTTCATAATATTGCCGATGATGCGGATATAGGTGAAAAGGAGTTAAAACTTAGAGTAAATGCTTATGGTCAGCAGTTAGGATTTAACGAAGCACTTATAGGAAATGAACTTAGAGCCTATTATCTAAAAGGTGAATATGCAAAGATGTTTAATGATACTGGACTTGTAAGAATAAAAATAGAGGGTGACATGAAAGACAGATTGGACTCTATAGATGATTTTCAAGTTCAAATACCACAAAGTGATAAATTTATATCATTGAGCGAAGTGTGCGATTTTATCTACTCTAAGGCTTATGTCTCACTGCACAAAGAGAATGCAAAGCGTATCCGAAGCGTTTATGCCTCTATAGATAATAAGATTGCCACATCCTCAGAAGTTATGCAAAATCTAAAACCTATACTTAAGACTCTAAAAAAAGAGGGTTATGTAGTAGATATAAAAGGCGAAGAGAAAGAGAATGCCAAAACAAAAAAAGAGATGTCTCAAGCTGCCGTTATAGCTATTATTCTTATCTTGATAACTCTTGTGTGGCTATTTAATTCGTTAAAACAGTCACTTATAGTTTTAAGTACGACACCTCTGGTTTTACTGGGTGTTTTAGTTGGACATCAAATTATGGGTTTAAACTTGACTATGCCGGGAATGATAGGTGTAGTAGGGCTAATAGGTGTTGTTGTGAATGATGGGCTGATAATGGTCAGTTTCATAAAAAAATCAAAAGATTTACAAGAGCTTATGTATCTTGCTAAAACACGCCTAAGACCTATCTTACTGACATCTATAACAACAGTTTTGGGACTCTCAACTTTGATATTTTTTGCATCAGGACAAGCTATGATTTTACAGCCTATGGCAGTCTCATTGGGATTTGGAATTTTATGGGCTACAGTTTTAAATTTAGTTTATGTTCCTCTGTTATTTGCAGTTGTTTATAAGATAAAAAGAGTATAAAGATAGAGTTTCTTTAGCAATTATGCCATCAATAAGTACCTAAATGGTATAATCTGCGAATTTTTTAATGGATATGAAATTATGTATGATGCACTTTTTGAAGATGAAGATGATATATTTGGCGGAACGCCTAAGAGTAAATTTATAGATATTGTCTATAATGCAAGTCGTGTTTTAACAGAGATAGAGATAGAGCGTCTTATGACTCGTCTAGCAGTTTTGGAGATAATGGCAGAAGAGAAGTTTGGAGAAGATTTTGATGATGAGATAAAACAGCGTCTCTTTAATAATGCTACGGATATAGAGGCTAAAACAAAAAGTTTGTATATAGAGTCAGTAGGTAACGTCTTATCTCAAAATGAGTAGATAGGTGTTTTTAAAGTCTCTTTTGTTATTGTGTTTAAGCTTACATGTAAGCTCTGCATTAGAGTGGAAAACAGTCAAAAGTATTTCACTTGGCAAAGATAAATTAGAGAGACTTTTAGTTAAAAGTGACGGTTCGCTTCGTCTTTTAGAGTTTAGATGGAGCTTGTATAAAAATGGCAACTTGGTGGTTTTGGGAAGTTTTGATGATATTGTATATCAGCATATTTTAAAGCTAAATCATACAAATCAAAGTTTTCGTATAGACCTTTTAAATCAGACGGCACATAAAATTAAAGTTCCGTACATATTGGTAAAATTTACGGATTTTGACTATAAAAATAGTAAAAGTAAATTTGATATTTTTCTTCAAGATGAGGAAGAAGAGATAACTTTAGAGTATTTAAAGAGAGAGCAGTGATGTTAGAACGTGTTGAAACAATAATGAAACAGCTTGTTGATGAAGTTGGCTACAGTGAAGTAAGTAAACTTTTTAATACACTAAGCGGTGGAAAACGTCTTCGTGCAAAATTAATCTTTAAGATAGCTTCTACGCATAAAGATGCACCACTTCTTGGAGCTATTGTTGAACTTATACACGCTGCAAGTTTATTGCATGATGATGTTATAGATGATGCAGCCCTTCGCAGAGGAAAAGCGTCTGTAAATGCAACTGAAGGCTCAAAAACAGCTATTATGCTTGGAGATATACTCTACTCAAAGGGTTTTAGCTCTTTAGTAGCATTTGATAAAGAGATAGCTCAAACTATCGCAAACTCCGTTACTGCCCTCTCAAAAGGTGAAATGATGGATGTTGCTATGGCAGAATCATTCAATGATGATGCTCAAAGTTATCTTGAGATGCTCTATTTTAAAACAGCAACACTTATAGAAGCTGCTGCTAAATCTGCCGCACTTTTAGAGGGTAAAGATGCCGACTCTTATGCACTGTATGGGAAAAATCTGGGTCTCTCTTTTCAGATTATTGATGATATATTGGATATTGTATCTGATGAAGCTACTTTAGGAAAACCGGCACTAAATGATTATGTTGAAGGTAAGTGTACTTTACCGTATATTTATCTCTACCATGACCTTCAAGACAGCGATAAACAAAAGCTTAAATCTCTACATAAAAAGAGCTTGAGCGAAGATGACTCTTTGTGGATTAAGAGTAAGATGAAAAAACATAAGAGCATAGAGAGGTCATTTTCACTTGCAAGAAAACTTAGTGATGAGGCTGTCTCTTGTGTAGATGATATTGAGTTAAAAGAGATTATAGAAACTATGATGAAGCGAACTTTTTAATGCACTACTTAACAATCAGTTTTACACACAAAAACTCAACTTTGGAGATACGTGAAAAGCTCTCCTTTAACGGCGATGATGAGCTTATTAAATGTCTTAAAGATATTCAATCTCATGAGATGATTAATGAGTCTTTTTTAGTCTCTACATGTAACCGTATAGAGATTGTACTAAGCTGTAAAGATATTATAGATGCTACAAAACACAGCATTAACGCTCTGGCAAAACACTCTGCCATATCTTACAGTGAACTGGAAAAAAGAGCCGATGTTTTTGATGATCAAGGAGCTATACACCATCTTTTTAGTGTTGCTAGTTCACTTGACTCTATGGTTGTGGGTGAGACACAGATAGCAGGACAACTTAAAGATGCTTACCGTTTCGCATTGGATAACGGTTTTTGCTCTCAAAAACTTGAACGTGCCGTTCATTACGCTTTTAAGTGTGCCGCTGAAGTTCGCAATGTAACGGATATATCTTCGGGTGCTACCTCTGTTGCAAGTGTTGCTGTTGCAAAAGCACATGAAGTTATAGGTTCACTTAGCGGAAAAAAAGCCCTTGTTATCGGAGCCGGTGATATGTCTGTTATCAGTGCTAAAACACTCCAAAGACATGATGCCGAGATTACAATCATGAATAGAACAAGAGCTAAGGCTGAAGAGATAGCTCTTACATGTAAGGCAAGAGTTCGTAATTATGATGAGATATTTCATGCTATAAATGAGTATGATCTCATCTTTACATCTACGGGTTCATTGGAGCCTATTATTACAGAAGCGATGGTAAGTGACTGCTCTTTTGAGCGATACTGGTTTGATATGGCCGTTCCTCGTGATATAGATGTAAAAAAACGTTCTGATCTGCACATATATGTGGTAGATGATTTAAAAACCATAGTAGATGAAAACCTAAGTCTTCGTGAAGATGAAGCAAGAGCTGCTTTTTCTATTGTCGGACGTCACACTATGAACTTTTTTGATGCACTAAAGAGTTTATCTATAGAGCCTCTGATAAAAGAGCTGTATATCAGAGCGTTTGAAGCTGCTAAGGCGGAAACAGCTAGAGTTATAGATAAAAAATTTATTCCAAAAGAGTATGAGAAAAATCTACAAAAAGCGTGTGAACAGTCTATCAAACGTCTGCTTCATGATATGAGTAAACAGATGCGTCTAAGTGTAAATGAATCAAAATCAGATGCAGCAGTAGAGTCTTTAAAAAATATAATACACAAGGAAGATTAAATGAGATTTTCAAAAGCTTTTATCCCGACAGCAAAAGAGGCACCTACAGATGCACTTTTGGCGAGTCATATCTTTTTATCTCGTGCAGGTTTTATATCGCAGGTGGCAAGTGGTCTTTATAACTATCTTCCTTTGGGAAAAAGAGTTTTAAGAAAGATAGAAAATATCATAAATGAAGAGATGCAAAGATGCGATGCTCAAGAAGTTGAGTTGAGCTTTGTCACTCCTGCAGAGTTATGGCAAGAGAGTGGACGTATCGAAAAATTTGGAAAAGAGTTACTTAGATTTCGTGATAGAAAAGAGAACCTGTTTGTGCTGGGTCCAACGCATGAGGAGATGATGGTAAATATTGTTCGTAACAGATTGACAAGTTATAAACAACTTCCTATGAATCTCTACCAGATTAAGACAAAATTTCGTGATGAGGCACGTCCTAGATTTGGGCTTATGAGAGCTAGAGAGTTTGTGATGAAAGACGGCTACAGTTTTCATGCAGATGAAGAGGATTTAAATAGAGAGTTTAACTCTATGCAAGAGGCATATAAACGTATCTTAGAGCGTCTTGATTTGGATTTTCGTATAGTTGAGGCAGACAGCGGTGCGATAGGCGGTAGCGGTTCAAAAGAGCTGATGGTTATAGCCGATAGCGGAGAAGATACGATAGCTATATGCTCAAAGTGTGAATATGGAGCAAATATAGAGGCTGCAAAGCGTTCAAAATCCACGGAGATACCAGAAGCCCCAGAAGCAGATTTTAATAAGTTTAAAACACCGGATATAAAAAGTATTGAGCAGTTAAGTAGTTTTTTTCATGTTGATGCCTACTATATGGTTAAAACAGTTGCTAAACGTGCAATATACGAAGATGGCGATGAGATAGTATTTTTCTTTTTAAGAGGTAGTGATGATCTGCAAGAGGTAAAAGCCACTAATGCAGTTAATGCTTTAGAACTTGTTGATGTTAGCGAAGATGATCTTCTTGAAGCTGGATTTATTCCCGGCTTTATGGGTCCTTTGGATATTTTAAATGTTAGATGTATATTTGATAATGAACTTGAAAATGCAGACTCTATGATATGCGGTGCAAATGAGGTAGATTATCACTATGTCGGTGTAGATATGAGTGTTTTAAAAGATGTTGTATTTACAGATTTGGTTGAAGTAAAAGAGGGGGATGGCTGCCCTTATTGTGATGGTGTTTTATCTTACACAAAAGGTATAGAAGTAGGGCATATATTTAAACTAGGCACAACTTACTCAAAAGCATTAAAAGCAGAATTTTTAAATGAAAAAGGTCAGTCAGAACCTTTGGTGATGGGAACTTACGGCATGGGAGTCAGCCGTTTAATAGCTGCGGTTATAGAGCAGCACCATGATGATAAAGGGTGTATCTGGACAAAAGAGACAGCTCCATATACTCTAAATATTATGGTATCAAATATTAAAGATGAGGCACAACTCTCTTTGGGTGAAGAGCTGTATAATAAGTTTAAAGACTCTGGTGTTGAGGTGATTATAGATGATAGAAAAGAGCGTTTTGGTTTCAAGATGAAAGATGCAGAATTGATAGGTTTTCCATATACTATCATAATCGGAAAAGAGTTGCTAAATTCAAATGTTCAGCTTTATATCAGAAAAACAGATGAAAAAATTATGCTAGAAGCAAAAAATATTTTTGAAAAAGTGATTGATATATTATGATATATTTTTTAGCTTATCTGTTTTTAGAAGTTATAATTTCTGTTAATATATCATCTGAAATAGGTGGTCTAAATACTTTTTTTGAGCTTTTATTTAGTGCATTTATAGGAGTCTATATACTTTTTCATTTTCAAAGTATATTGGCAGAAAATATGAGAGCCGTCAGTACAAGGCAGATAGATTTGCAAAAATTTCAAGAGTTAAATATATTTACTCTAATAGGTGCTATTTTGCTCATAATACCCGGTTTTTTAACAGATATTTTGGGTATTTTATTACAGTTTCATCTCTTTACGAGTATGTTGGTTAACCGTTTTTCGGCAAAATACGATTCTAAAGATATAGATATAGATTCAAATACAAATTACACAAAGGATGAAGATGTCATTGATGTTGAAATTATCAGCGATAGCATTGGTAGGAAGTAGCCTTTTTGCAGCAAGTTCTGCAGAGGTAGAAACATTTTTAAAAAAACAGATAGGAGCAAATCCCTCAATAAAGACTCTGAATGTTAAAGTTGTAGATAAAAAAGCACTTAAAAGCCCTAAAGGCTGGGATGCCATGATAGTTAATCTAAACGCAACCGTAAAACAGGGCAAGAGTGAGCGTCCTGTTACTCAGCGTATGGTATATTTTGTCAGCGGTGATTACCTTACCTCTGACTTGACCAATATAAAGACGGGTGAACAGCTTAAAAACTCAATAGCACCTGATTTTAAGCCGGAATTTTATAAAAAAGAGAATCTTATATTTGGAAATGTAAATGCTGAGCATAAAGTGGCAATATTTTCAGATCCGTTATGTCCATTTTGTCGCCGTTTTGTTCCGGGGGCTCTTGAGTATATGAAAAAGTATCCGACTAAGTTTGCGGTTTATTACTATCATTTGCCATTAGCATCACTTCATCCGGCTTCAGTAGCATTAACAAAAGCAGCTGTTGCGGCAGAACTTGAAGGACGTCAAGGTGTTACACTTGAGATGTATAAAGTAAACATAAACGCTAGAGAGAAAAATGAGCAGAAGATTATTGATGCTTTCAATAAAAAACTAGGCACAAAAATAAGCCTAAAAGATATACACTCTGACGCTGTCAACAAGCATACATCTTCAGATATGAATATTGCTCAAACTATGATGGTTAACGGAACTCCAACAATGTATTTTGATGGAAAAAAAGATGCGTCAAAATCAAAATATAAAGCTGTTAAGGTAAAATAATTGATAAAAAAACTAATTATTGCTACACGTGAAAGTAAACTTGCGATGTGGCAAAGTATCCATATTCAGGCACGTTTACAAGAGTTACATCCAGATTTGCATGTAGAGTTGCTTCCTATGAAATCATTAGGAGATAAGATTCTTGATGCACCTTTGGCAAAAATCGGAGGCAAGGGTCTGTTTTTAAAAGAGTTGGAAGAGGCTATGATTCGTGGTGAAGCAGATGTTGCTGTTCACTCTTTAAAAGATGTACCTACAAAACTGCCTGATGAGCTTCCTTTGGTGGCGATAACCGAACGTGAAGATATTCGTGATGCGATGCTTAGTGATAAGTATGAAAATTTAAAAGATTTGCCTCAAGGTGCTGTTGTAGGAACATCTTCGCTTCGTCGTCAGATGCAACTTCTTCGTGACAGACCCGATCTAAATATTAAATGGCTTCGCGGAAATGTAAATACACGTATTCAGAAGCTAAAAGATGGTCAATATGATGCAATTATATTGGCTTCTGCAGGTATAAATCGTTTAGGACTTACGGATTTAGTTAAATATGTTTATCCTATCTCTCTTGATGAGATGATACCAGCCATGGGTCAAGCTGCATTGGGTATTCAGTGTATTAATAATCCTGAAGTTATAGAGATAGTTAAAAGTCTTGACAGCAGAGATAGCTATATACAGACATCAATTGAGCGTGAGTTTGTAGATACGCTTGAAGGTGGATGTCAAGTACCTATAGGTATAAATGCAACTCTAATGCAAGATGGTAAAATAGAGATAAAAGCTATCTTGGGTATGCCAGACGGCTCTGAAATTTTAAGTGAGACAAAATCGATTAATCCAGATGAATTTGAGGGCGTAGGGCGTTTAATGGCAGAGTCCATGATAGAGCGTGGTGCAAAAGACATTTTAACTCGTGCTGAAATAATGGCTAGTGAGGCAGTTGATTATTCGTAGTCAGTTGTAAACATATGCTACATTTTTAAGAATGATTTTCACCTATTAAGCCAAATATTATATTTTCTAATGTATGATGATTATATATATTTTTTTAAGGTGTTGTTATTATGAGAAAGAGTCTTTTTTTTCTATTGAGTTTATTTTTTTTAACACTGTTAACATCTGAAGCTAGAGTCTATAAAGGTCAGAAAGAGTACATAAGAAAATGTAAAAAGTGTCATGACCATGGACAGGAGATTGCAAAATCGAGAAAGAAGCGTAGTTGGAAAAAGATGATGAAGTCAAAAGGTGAGCTTTTGGCTAAAATACATCTAAAAAGTAGAAAAGCAAAACATTCTTGGAAGTACTTTAAAAGCAGTAGATACAAGAAAAAATCCAAACACTTGAGAGATTTTTTCTTAGAATATGCCAAAGATAGCGGCAATGTTCCAGCCTGTGACTAGTATAGTCGCAGTTTTCCTCTTTTTTCGCTAAAATTACATACTTTTTTATTTGGAGATTTTATGGACAAAATGTGGTCCGGACGTTTCTCTTCTAGTGCTTCGTCACTTTTAGATGATTTTAATGCGTCGATTATGTATGACAGAAAACTATATCGTGAAGATATTGAGGGTTCTTTGGCACATGCTAGTATGTTATGTAAGCAGGGTATATTAAATGATAATGAGTTAAAGCAGATAGAATCTGGTATGGCTCAGGTTCTTTGTGAGATAGAAGATGGCAGTTTTGAGTGGAAGATAAGCGATGAAGACCTCCACATGGCAATTGAGAAGCGTCTGACTGCTATCATAGGTGATGCAGGTAAAAAACTTCATACGGCACGTAGTCGAAATGATCAAGTTGCTGTAGATTTTCGTCGCTATGTTCTACGCAAAAATGGTGAAATTATAAAAGCTTTAAAATCTTTAATGGAAGTTATAGTAGATATATCAAAAGACAACACAGAGACTCTTCTGCCGGGTATGACACATCTTCAACATGCACAGCCTATAAATTTTGCTTTTCATCTACTAGCATACAACTCCATGTTTAAGCGTGATATAGAGCGTTTTGAAAGTTCACGTGAGCGAAATAGCGTATCTCCTCTTGGTTGTGCGGCACTTGCGGGAACTCCACACAATATTGATCGTGAGATGACCGCACAAGAGCTTGGTTTTTCAAGTGTCAGCGTAAACTGCTTAGATACAGTCAGTGACAGAGATTTTGCGTTAGAGATTTTATTTAATATTTCAACTATGATGATGCATATCTCTCGTATTGCCGAAGAGTTGGTATTGTGGTCTAGCTATGAGTTTGGATTTGTTGAACTTAGTGATGAGTACTCTACAGGTTCATCAATAATGCCTCAAAAGAAAAATCCTGATGTACCAGAACTTTTACGTGGAAAAACAGGACGTGTCAATGGTAATCTTATCGCCTTATTGACGGTTATGAAAGGTCTGCCTTTAGCATACAATAAAGATACTCAAGAGGATAAAGAGGGTGTATTTGACAGTATTGAGACAGCTGAAATATCTTTGGAAATCTTAAAAGAGGCCTTGAAAACTATGACTATCAAAAAAGACAATATGTACAGAGCTTGTAAAATAGGTCATTTAAGTGCTACAGATTTAGCTGATTATCTGGTACAACATTGTGATATTCCTTTTAGAGAAGCTCACTTTATCACAGGAAAAGCGGTTGCAAAATCTGAAGAGCTAGGTATTGATTTAAGTGATATAGCTTTTAGTGAACTTCAAAAGATAGATAACAGAATTAAAGATAACGTTATGAAGTTTTTGGCGATAGAACACTCAATGAATGCTAGAACTTCTCAAGGCGGTACGGCAACTTTAAGAGTGATGGAGCAGATTATCTATTTTGAAAATTATTTAAAGGAGCTAGGCGTATGAAGATAGAAGTAACACATAAAGATGAGATGAGATTTGAAGCAAAAACAGCAAAGAGCAGTTTTATTATAGACTGCCCTGTTATCTCTCCGATTGAGTATTTTTTAAGTGGGTTGATTACTTGTAGTGCCTCTGATATGATAGTTATTCCAAAAAATCAGAATAAAAATGTTACATGTTTAAGCGTAAGCGGGGAAGTTGTAAGAAATGAAGATCACCCTAAAAAATTTAACACTTTACATTTAGAGTACACTTTTAACTCTGATGCCGATGATACCATGGCTGCAAGATGGGTAATGGCAAGTGTAGAGACTTACTGCTCTACCATAAATACCATACGTGATACAACTTCAATAACATACTCTATAACTCACAACGGCAGTAAGATACGTGAAAATGAAGCTATGATAAGTGGTGGTGGAGCAGATATTGATATGGGTGAGATAGAGAGTTGCCCATCCTAAAGATAATCTTTAGGATCCGCATCTGTAAAATGTGACCAAGTCAATTTAGCTCCGCCTAAAACATGAAAGTGTAGATGTTTAACCTCTTGCCCTCCATCATCTCCAATATTTGTTATAACACGATAGCCACTTTTTTCAATCCCTACATGTGTTGCAACACGTTGAATAAATGGTGTCATCTTTCCCATAAGTTCTGACGAAATTTCATTGAAGCTATCCACATGTACTTTAGGAATAACAAGAATATGAACGGGTGCTTTTGGATTTATATCATGAAAAGCATAAAAATCATCATCTTCTAAAACAAGATTTGAAGGTATCTCTTTATTAACAATTTTACAAAATATACACATTGAACTTCCTGATTTTATTTCTTTTATTGTACCTTACATGTAAGTATATATATCTTAAATTCTTGCATGAAGCTGTTTATAATTGATTATTGAATAAAATACGCGCAATATTATAATATTGGAGTCTTTACATTGAAACAATGGTATGACAAAATAGACACAGCGGAAAGTGTTGATAAATTAGAAGAGTTACGTATAGCGATTTTTGGAAAAAAAGGAGTTCTTGCAGCTGAGTTTGCGAAGATGAAAACAGCTCCAAATCAAGATAAAGCAAAAATTGCAAAAGAGTTAAATATCTACAAAGCAGAGCTGATGTCACTTTTAAATGAAAAAAAGATGACCTTGCAGACGCAAGAACTAGAGAAGGCTATGAGAGAAGAGGCAATAGATGTATCTATGTTTTCACAAAAATCTTCTCGTGGTGCACTGCACCCTGTAAATGAGACTATGGATAAGATTGTAGATTATTTTATATCTATGAATTTTGCAGTTCAAACCGGTCCTATGGTTGAAGATGATTTTCACAACTTTGAAGCTTTAAATCTTCCAAAATACCATCCTGCACGTGATATGCAAGATACTTTCTATTTTAAAGATGAGATGTTGCTTCGTACGCACACATCACCTGTGCAGATTAGAACAATGCTCCAAAATAGACCTCCAATTCGCATGATTGCACCGGGAAGTGTATTTCGCCGTGATTATGATTTAACTCATACTCCTATGTTTCATCAGGTAGAAGGTCTTTTGGTTGATAAAGAGGGAACGGTATCTTTTTCAAACTTAAAATATATACTAGAAGATTTTTTAAAGTATATG
>WFND01000089.1 GCA_015484575.1 Helicobacteraceae bacterium | reverse complement strand
AATTATAACCTTCTCTTTTACAACTTTACATATAAACAGAAAAAAAAGATATAATTTTAGTATGAATTATGAACTATTATTACATGAACATAACATGAAAGTAACGCCACAGCGTCTTGGAATCTTAAATTTGATGCAAAAGCATGGACATATAAGTGTCGAAGAGTTGTATGAAAATATAAAAAAACAGTTCAGCTCTATATCTCTTGCAACACTATATAAAAATGTAAACTCTATGGTGGAGGTTTCTATATTAAAAGAGGTTAAACTTTCAAATATGAAATCAAAATATGAAATCATTAAAATACCTCATGCTCATCTACTGTGTGAGTCGTGCAGAAATTTAGAAGATTTTGAACTTGATATGGATGATGTTAATGCTGTTTTATCATCTAAAACAGATTTTAAAGTTCATCAGACTGATCTTGTATTTACAGGTCTGTGCAGAGAGTGCCAATAGCTTTTTCTAGGTCAAAATCAATCTCTCTAGGGTGATGTGAGAGAAGCTCATTTGTAAGTTTGAATAGTCTGCTCATAGCATCTAAGCTCTTAGGTTTTGGCAGTAGTTTTTCATATCTGAGTTTATGCTCTTTTTTCACCTCTTCTCTTTTTTGGTATCGTATCAAAGTGGCAATAAGCATAATCTCTTTATGTGTAAATCCATACTCTAAGGTTGATTTTATAAGATAGTATCCATGTTGATGATACGAGTAAAAGTGAAGAGAAGTTCCTATTTTAGAGAGCTTTGCAGCTATTATAAAACAGGAGCGATACTCTCTGTCTATACCAAGCTTTACATGTAACGCGTCAAATAGTTCTCTAGCAGTACGAGCTGATAAGTTACTATGGTTTTTGTCTATTACATGATTATCTATGAGATAGCGAACAGACGGGTTGTAATTAGCTGGAAATATATCTCTATTGTTACGCAAAAGGTCACTAAGATAGAGTCCCTCTCTTACACCGACTCCGCTAGTGGTCAATTTTTTTATATTAAAATGCTTTATAAAACGCATCAAGATAAGTGTTCCCGGTTTTATTATATCAAAACGGCTCGATTTGATACCTAGATTTTTTAGCTCTTTTTTATCGGCAACAAGAATTTTTTCACAAAAATCTATCATACTAACAGCATCAAACTCATATCCGTGAAGTTTATCAAACGGGTAGGACTCTTGTCTTATTATAGCCTTACTCAAAGCTCTAAATGTTCCTCCAACTCCAATAATATGAGTTGATGTTACATGTAAACTCTCAAGTGCCTTATCTATGTATTTTGTTGCCGAGTCTATATCATCTTTGTCAAAAAACAGCTCTTTTAAACGAACTGTTCCAAGATTTAAAGAGTAGGCTTGAGTAACTTTTGCACCGTTTATAACCGCACACTCTGTTGAACCTCCGCCTATGTCTATGGTTATGGCTTCTGAGCGGCTTAAAAGATTTGCACAGGCGATACCGCCTAGATAAGCTTCTCTCTCTCCGTCAATAATCTTTATAGAGAGTTTAAGTTCATCTCTTACACGTTTTAAAAATTCTTTAGCATTTGAGGCATCTCTTAGGGCAGAGGTAGCTACAGATAAAATTTTGCGTACTTTATAAGATTTGGCGATACTAAGAAAATTTTTCAGAGCCAAAATAGCACGTTTTTGTGCATCTTCTTGAAGTACACCGCCATTTTCATAAGAGTTTTCGCTAATTCTTACGGGAGCTTTTATCTCATGCAAAAGATGAAAAGCAAAACGACTTGTTTTTTCATAAACAACCATTCTTACAGAGTTTGAACCGATATCTATAACAGCAGTACGTTTTGCCATAATTAATTTATAATCTTACAGATCTTCTTCTTCCTCATCTTCTTTAAAGAGTTGGTTGTGTTTAAATTGTAACTCCGCAAGAGTTTCACGATTATCAGGATCAAGGATAATACAATCAACAGGACACACTGCAATACAAGCAGGTTCATCATATATGCTAACACATTCTGTACAACGATCCGCGTCTATAACATAGATAGGATCACCTTCTTCAATTGCTTCAGTTGGACACTCTTCACGACAAGCATCACATGCTATACATTCGTCATTAATTAATAATGGCATTTAAAAAACCTTACTTTTATTGATTGGCTGTCGATTTATAGCAAAAGTAAGCTTGAAGTAATTTGAAGTGTCTTAAGATTTTCTAATCGGACAGCAAAGTTTTGATTGTAAAAGCAGTGAAGCAACTGCTCCATCTCTGCCGTCTGTACGATTTTTTATAGTTATCTCTCCACCGATTGCTTCGGCTGCACTTTTTGCAAGAAACAGTCCTAAGCCTACGCCTGACTTGTTTCCTTGACGTTTAAAAGGGGCGAAAAGATCTACCGTGTCATCTATACCGCACCCTTCATCTATCACCTCTATAAGAAGACCTTTGTCATGTAGAGAACTTTGCATAATTATTTTCTTATTTTTTGGTGTAAATTTAAGTGCATTTTGTAAAAAGTTTTGAATAATCTGATTTAAAAGATTTACTTGAAGTGTTGCCATAAAGAGATTTGGTTGAAAAGATACTTCAAGTACTTTAGCGTCATTTTTAGCCAAAAGTTTAAAATCAGAAGATTTTTTCTGTAATATTTCGATAACATCCACTTCGGCAGGTGTCTCTAGTTGAGCACCTTCTTGACGACCTATGTTTAATATATCACCTACTATCTTATTCATCTCGTCAACACTTTTATTTGTTGTTTTTATAGCTTCTATGTACTCTTGGGGAGTACGTTTTTTTATCAAAGTGACCTGATTTTTAAGTTTGATAACAGCAAGTGGAGTTTTAAGCTCATGTGCCGCACCTATAAAGAGCTCTTTTTGGTACTTAACAAAGTTTTGAATACGTCCTATAAGGCGATTTAAAGTCTCTCCAAGCGGTTCAAACTCTTCTGGCAACTCTTCTACTTTGATAGGGCGGATAAGATGCTCATTCATATTTGACAATCTGTTTGAGAGTGTTGTTATAGGAGATATCAACATCTTTGAAAGACCTATAGCGTATATGATAACAACCAAAAATCCGATGGCATTGATAATAAATATAGAGTGTAGTATCTTATTTAGTAATATATCTGTTGTTGTAACATCTTTGGTAATAGCTAGGTAGCTGTTTTCAGACTTATGAAATGGATAGATAAGTTTTAGATAAAATCTACTGTTTTTTTTGTAACCGCTAAGATATATCTTGTCTTTGGGTACGGATTTTAGTGTTAGAAGCTCTATAGAGAGTCCTAAGATAACATCAGTAGCATTTTGTTGCGTTGCCTCTAGTGAGCGGTATGAACATATATTTTTGGCAACTTGCAGAAGCTTATCTCTCTTCTCTTGATAGATGGAATCTTTTATCATAAAATATAGAGCAGATGAGAAGATAAATATAAGCGATGCGGAGGCTAATAAAAGTTTGATTAGAAACTGTTTTCTTATACTATTTTTAGCTGCCATAACACTTTGCTCCTGAATGAAAGAGATAATGATAACAAAATAGATGTAAAAAAAAAATTGTAGAAGTCAAGTTCTCTGTCGTAGAGAACTTAGTGTGTAAAATAGGTGTTTAACCAGCCTCTTTTGGGAAGCAGAAGCGATAACCGCGACGACGAACAGTCTCTATTGTGGTTATGCCTAAAGGTTTATCCATTTTTTGGCGAATTTGATTGATTGCGACCTCTATAACATTTGGTGTTACAAGTTCAGGTTCTTCCCAGATAGCATCAAGAAGCTGCTCTTTAGAGACAATCTGATCACGATGACGTGCAAGATGAGTTAAAACTTCAAAAGGTTTGCCCTTTAGCTCTATCTCTTTCTCTCTATATACTATTTTCTCCTCTTCAGGATTGATAGTCAAGTCTTCTATTTCGATAATATTACTTCCGCCAAAACGAAGATTTGCTTCAAGACGTGCAACAAGTACATCAAAATCAAAAGGTTTACGTATGTAGTCATCTGCACCGGCACGTAAAGCCTCTATCTCACTCTCATTATCATCTCTAGCAGATAGTACGATAACTACCGTTTTAGGTGTGTTTGCTTTAATATTTGGAATAATATCTATAGCATTTCCATCAGGCAACATCCAATCTGTTAAAACCAAGTCATAATTACGAATATCAAGATAATATTCACCATCTTTTAGTGTCTCTACAACATCACTCTGATAGCCAAACTCTTTAAGACCTTCAGCCAATGTTTTGTTTAAAGTTACTTCATCTTCAATAATGAGAATTCTCATTTAAGTTCCTATGTTTTATTTAAGCGGATTATAGCATAATTTTAGGTTAATTTAAAGTGTTTTTAAATTTACTTTAATAAAAATTTAATTTTTTTTTAAGTTTGATACTCATATTTTTGACTGACTCCAACTACTGCATCAGTTAAAATATC
>WFND01000088.1 GCA_015484575.1 Helicobacteraceae bacterium | reverse complement strand
GTGATAGAACAGGCATTATGGTCAATACAATAATTGATACTAGAGAGTGCCGAACGGATACGTCTGTCATCAGTAATATTTCCGTGTGAATCGACAGGCACATTAAAATCTACACGTATCAATACTCTTTTGCCCTCAATATCAATATCTTTTAGACCTTTTACGCCCTGCATATATTTTAGATTAGATAACATAACTGCTCCTACTAATAAATCTCGTACAATTTGAACAAGTCCAAATTATACTCAGTCACTAAAGCTTTGCCTGTCGGCAAGAAAGGAGTCATTTTGAGACATCAAACATGCGTACATAGTACTCTTTTGCCATACGTCCAGAATCAAAATCCAGCTCAATATCAGACATCGCATTTTTCATAATTTTAACCCATTTTTCCGGTTTGTTATAGTAAGTGGGAATTATCTTGTTTTCTAAAACATCCATCATCTTTTCATTATCAAGGCGGTCTTGTTCTGCTATCGGTTTTGTATGGTCTGAATCTTTGATAGTAAAAGCATTTTTACCGTCACGTGCAAATTCCGGATGCCAACCATCATCTATAGAGAAGTGAATTGAGCCGTTCATACTTGCCGTCATTCCGCTTGTTCCACTCGCCTCTCTTGTTATACGCGGCGTATTTAACCAGACATCACTTCCCTGTTTTAATATTTTTGACAACGAGAGTTCATAACCTATCAAAACTGCCATATTTTTATAGTGATGTGAGATGTGGATAAGTTCATTAAAAATCTCTGTTGCACCGTGGTCTGTCGGATATGGTTTACCTGCCCAGATGACCTGTATAGGAGTTTTTGTATCTTTAATCAATCTTACAAAACGCTCAAAATCATACTTTAACAGTCCCGGTCGCTTATACTCTGCAAAACGTCTTGCCCAGACTATTGTTAAAACTTCAGGGTCAAACATCTTACCTGTCTGATCGGCAACAACATCAAAAAGAATCTTTTTTAGGTGTTTTTTTCGTGCAACAATCTCATAATCTTCATGCTCATCCAGAGCTCTTATAAGAGTTTTATCTGTCCAATACTTCTTATTTTGTGCATTTGTAATAGAGATTATTTCACATCTGTTTTGAACATCTGCCCACATCTCATTTGCTACCTTTGCATGAATCTTAGAGACGGCATTTGCTATCTTGGCACTGCGTAAAGCTCCAACTGTTAAAGAGAAGTCATCTCCATGCTCATAACCGCTAATTTCTCGAACAACTTCCATAGACAGACCGTTAAAAAAGCCCATCTCATGTAAAAAGTTTATATTGTGAACTTCATTTCCTGCAGCTTCTGGCGTATGTGTTGTAAAAACTACATGTTTACGAAGCTCTTTCATATCCTTATAACGATTATAAAGCTCATATACAAGCGGCAGAGCATGTCCTTCATTCATATGATAGATGTCAACCTTCTGATTTAATGCCTCAAGAACTTTTACACCGCCTATACCTAAAACAATCTCTTGAGCAACACGTGTTCTCTCATTTCCATCATACAATTTATGCGTAATTGTACGTGAAAGATAGTCATTTTCATCAATATCGGTTGAGAGTAAAATCATCGGTGCCGTACCAAAAACATCAGGACGAACTAAAAATGCTTTTATCTTCACATCTTCATCATGAATTTTCACACTAACATCAATATCCAACTCTTCTAAAAAATAGTAAAATTTTCTAGTATATGCCGCCCTTAAAGTACGGTCTTCATTACGTGCTTGATCATAATAACCAAAACTCCATAACAGCCCGACACCTATAACACTCTGTTTTAAATCGTAAGCACTTCGCATATGTGAACCTGCTAAAAAACCCAAACCGCCCGAATATATCTTTAGCGATTGGTCTATAGCAAACTCCATAGAGAAATATGCCGCTGTTGTTTTGTACTTTTTACTAATGTCGTATGAAAATAGATTCACTTTTTTCCTTAATTTTTTTGTAAATTTTTATATAAGATAACTTTTCCCAATTCAACACCCGGCTGATTATAGGTCTGTATCTCAAACATAGCACCAAGAAGTGACGTAAGCAACTCATAATAGATAATCAATGCACCGATATTTTGTGCCGACACCTTATCTAACGTGATAGAATCTACACTGACTCCAGCCTGAATTACGCTCTGCTTTGTTGCTTCACACTGTGCATTTATCAGAGTGTTAAAGCTTTGTGCATTTATGAAATCCGTCTTTTCTATAGCATGCAGACTTATATCCGGAACTTTTAAATCATTTTCAAAATCTTCTATATTTATAAAAGTCACACTCTTATCTTGTGGTCCTTCTATGATAAGTTGTAAAAACGAGTGCTGATCAACTGCTCCAATTATACCGATAGGTGTTAAACCTACACGATTTTTTTGAGAGTCGATTTTGCCTAGAGATTCACCCCATAACTGAACATACCATTTTGTTAAATCTTCCAATCTGTCAGCATAAGAGAAGAGAACATTTATACTCTGCTGTTTTGAGTTTTCGTACATGTAACACGCTTTTTCCAGCAGATGAGGCTCTTGATACTCAAAAAAACTCCCTACAAAATTACCTGCCCCACTCAATAGTGTCTGCATATCATAACCGGCAATCTGCAAAGGAACTACACCTACCGCACTCAATACCGAAAAACGGCCGCCTACATTATCAGGAATATTAAACTCATGAATATTATGATGTTTTGCAAAATCTGAGAGAGATGAACCTTTATCCGTAATAGCAAATATACG